>DATCHY010000478.1:0-2965 GCA_036508065.1 Geomonas sp.
CGAAACCCTCAGGCGGCTGGGGCTGCCTGTCGCGGTCTGACCTGATGCATGATCTCGAAGGCGCGCTTGACGCGGGACACCACGCGGATGGTCATCATCGGCTTGCCGATGAAGTCGTGGAAACCTGACTTGAGTGCCCGATGTTCCTCCTCCGGGGAGGACTTCGAGGTGAGCAGTATCATCGGGATGCCGACCGTCGCCGGGTTGGCCTTGATGGCGCGCATCAGCGCGTAGCCATCCATCCTCGGCATCACGGCGTCGCACAGGATCAGGTCCGGGTTCTGGGAAAAGGCGATCTTGAGCCCCTCGACGCCGTCGTTGGCGGTCAGCACCTCGTAACCTTCCCTCCGGAGCGCCCCCCCGATGATGGAGGTGATCTCGCTGGAATCGTCCACCACGAGGACCTTGAGGGTGGTGTTGCCTGCGGTTTCGCCCCGCAGGTAGTGCTGCTTCACGGCGGCCAGTATGTCGTCGCGGGTGGCGAGCACCGGCACGATCCTCAGGGAGGTGCTCTGCTCGAGCAAATTGATGGTGTCCGTATCGAAGGGGTCGGTGATGGCGAGGGAAAGTTCTCCGTTTTGCCTCCTGAGAGGGAAAACGAGCTTTTGGACGGCGATCTCCTCAGGGATCAGCTCGAGGAGGTTTTCCGGGACGCTGTGGGAGGAGGTGCCCCGAACCGTTTCGAAGCCGAACTGTTTTGCCAGCGCCTCGATCAGCTCTTCCTGGTTGATCACCCCCATCTCGTCAAGAACGATGCCCAGTCGCTTGCCGCTCCCCTGCTGTCTGATAAGCGCACGTTCAAGGGTCTTCACGCTGATGATGCCGGACTCGACCAGCAACTCGCCTAGGTGCATTTTCATGATGGATTTGACCTTTAAGGGTAATGAAAATTTACTAACTGAAGTAGCAATAATACAGGCTTCTGGTCAAATATCAAAAAAATAACATAACTATTCGGCATCCCGAAAAAATTGTCATTATCTGGGTCAGCAATCGGCTCGGGAACCGCAAGATAACCCGAAATAAATTATAAAAATCGTCTCACGCAAAGGCGCCAAGGCGCAAAGAACACCAAGACTCTCTGGCGGTAAACCCAAGCGTTAGGGCCGCTAAAAATAACGGGAATAGCCCGGTGCCCCCTAAGCAAAACAGGAAAAGGCCCGTTTCCGGGCCTTTTCCATGTGGTGTATCGGCAACCGTGCCTTGCTCAACCGGTCAGCGGATGTGGTCCTCGGGGTAGGCGCCGATGCTGTGGATGGAGATGTCGGCTCCCGCGAATTCAGCCTCGGGGGCGAGCCTGATGCCGACGGTCTTCGATAGGATGCCGTAGACCAGGAAGCCGTTTGCCAGGGCAAAGGCGATGGCTGCCAGCGAACCCATGAGCTGGGAAGCCACGGTTACGCCGCCCAGGCCGCCCAGCGCCTGCTGCCCGAAGATCCCGGCGGCGATCCCGCCCCAGGAGCCGATGACGCCGTGCAAAGGCCAGACGCCGAGGACGTCGTCTATTTTCAGCTTTTCCTGCTCGATGTGAAAGCCGTACACGAAGATGACGGAGGCGATCGCCCCGGTCGCGAAGGCCGCCAGCGGGTGCATGATGTCGCTGCCGGCGCAGACCGCGATCAGTCCGGCAAGGGCTCCGTTGTGCACGAAGCCGGGGTCGTTCCTGCCGGCGACCAGCGCCGCGAGCACGCCGCCGACCATGGCCATGAGCGAGTTGACCGCGACGAGCCCGGAGATCTTCTCCAGGTGCCCGGCACTCATCACGTTGAAGCCGAACCAGCCGACGGCGAGGATCCAGGAGCCCAGGGCCAGAAACGGTATGTTGCTGACCGGGATCGGGTGGGACTTGCCGCGCAGGTAGCGCCCCATGCGCGGGCCGAGGATCAGCACCGCGGGAAGCGCCAGCCAGCCGCCGATGGAGTGGACCACGACCGAGCCGGCATAGTCGTGGAACTCCGCTCCGCCCACCCGCTTGAAGAAGTCCTGCAAAAGCGCGCTGTTCTTGCCCCAGATGAGCGACTCGAATGTCGGGTAGGTGAAGGAGACGAAGATCGCCCCGGCGGTGACCTGGGGCCAGAACTTGGCCCTTTCGGCGATGCCGCCGGAGATGATGGCGGGTATGCAGGCCGCGAAGCAGAGCAGGAAGAAGAAGTGGGTGATGTCGTAGCCCTGGTTGTTCCCGATCAGCTCCTGCACCGGTTTCAGGAAGCTGATGCCGTAGGCGATCGGGAAGCCGACCAGGAAGTAGGTCACCGTGGAGACCGACCAGTCGGTCAGGATCTTCACGAACGCGTTCACCTGGTTCTTCTTTCGTACCGTGCCGACCTCGAGGAAGGCGAAACCCGCGTGCATGGCGAAGACCATGACTGCGCCGAGCATGAGGAAGAGCACATCGCTGCTGTTGCCAAGTGGTGTCGCCATTGACATCCCGTTCATTCATTACCTCCGTTGGTAAACTGCCAGCCCCGTCTTTGGGCAGACGTTCGGATCTAGCAATCTCTCTGCCAAGACGCTATCCAGCTGAAATGACAGTAAAGGGGTTCCGGAAAACGGCCGGGGTGGACCTGTTGCTGCCCAATAAATGCGCTGCACTGCCCGGCGATTGTGCAGGATTTAGTGGTTGACCTCCCCGCCGCCTCGGGGTAAATTCTACAGATTCCGGCTGGGGGTACCTTTTGTCTCGCAAGACCGCACTGATCAGTTGCACCGACCTGGAGGGATACTGCTACGGTGAGCAGCACCCGTTCAAGGTGCAGCGCTACCGGCTGGCCCACGACCTGATGGACGCCTACGGGCTGCTGGAGCTCCCGAACATGGAGCTGCGCCGCCCACGCGGGGTGACGCACCAGGAGCTTTTGAGCTGCCACAGCCCCGAGTACCTTGAGACGCTGCGGGAGTTCAGCGCCGCCAAGGAGCCGCGGGCGGACTTCCGCTACGGCCTCGGCGACCTGGAGAACCCCGTGTT
>DATCHY010000479.1:0-3958 GCA_036508065.1 Geomonas sp.
AAGCGCTATCACGGTCAATCTTTTTATGAAGGCGTACGACAAGGGGGTAGCTGTCTCCGTCGCTAAAACCGTGAAAGGTGAAAGGTGAAGCAGTTTACCACACAACGACGGAACATGACCGAAGCTGCCCCCCCGAAAAGCCGGGCCGGAGCGGCCTTCCTCTTGAAGGGGGATGCATAGCGGCGCCTGGGGCTCCCCACTATACCTGCACCAGTTTTGCTGTCAACGGCAAAGCGTCAGCCGTTGCCGGTAAGTTTCTTCCACCCCGACCCGGCCAGTTCCAGCACCCCGTCCAGCGTCCTTTGGTAGAACCTCCGGACCGGAATCCGGTTCACCAGGATCTCCTCGCCGCACCGCTCCAGGCTGACCAGGTCGCCGGGCGCCAGCCGCTTCACCTCCTGGTGGTGCTCGCCGCCGATGCCGAACAGGAACGAGAAGCGGCCGCCCGCCGCGACGCAGGAGACGATGATGATGATCCCCTCGGGCGCGCCGGTCTTGTAGTTGAAGCGGGTGGTCGCGGCGACGAAGCGTCCCTCCACCTCGCCCAGGCCGGCGAGGAGCTCGGCCACGTTCACCTGCTTGGGCTTCATCCTGCCCAGCGGCGGAAGCCCCCAGGCTGAGATGGTCGGGCGCGGGCGGCTGCGGTAGTGGCTGGTGCGCTCCAAGAGCGTCACCACGTTGTTGTTGATGGGACCGCCGATGGATTGGGCTAGCCCCATCTGGAACTTCCCCTCCGTGATGAGCCGGTGGTTCTCGACGATCTGGATCATGCCGGTGGCGCCCAGCGGGTGACCGCGACCCTTGAGGCCGCCGGTGATGTTGGTCGGGAAGCTCCCGCCAGGGCCGGTCAGCTCGTCGTTCAGGAGCCCCTCGACCAGCCGGTGCCTGGGGACGAAGCCCAAGTCCACCATGTTGACCGGTCCGAAGCCGTTGAAAGGGTCGTGCATGTTGACGTGGATCTTTCGGGCGAAGCGGGTGATGTCCTTTATCCCCGCCATGGCGTAGGTCTCGGCTGCGGCGCGCACCGTCGCCGGGAAGGAGTGGAAGTAGGGGCGGTCCGCAATGGTCGGTATGTCGGTGGCGCTTCCCACGCCCGAGACGATCACCTCGTGCGGGGTCGCACTCAAGAGGACCGCCGCGACCCCGTCCGACATGGGGCAGAAGTCGTGGTAGCGCAGCGGCCACCAGTAGCGGTAGTTCTTGCCGTTGGCGATCTGGCGGTAGTATTCCTCGAGCGGTATCTCGAAGTTCAGGTGGGCGTCCGGGTTGCGCGCGGCGAAGCGGTGGGCCCTCTGGGTCAAGAGCGCCGAGAACGCGGTCCACTCCTCGGTGGAGAGCTTCAGCCTCTCGATCAGCGAGCGGGCCACCAGGGCTCCGCAGGCGGGCATGGTGAGCCCGAACTCGGCCTCGTCCCGGTCGATGACCCCGGCGACGATCCCGGTCGCCTGGGCGGTCGGCACGTCGCTCATCTTCTGAATGCCGAGCGCCAGCACGTGGTCGCAGCGGCCGGAGGCGATCTGGAGGTAGGCGTACTCCAGGGCGGAGGCGCCGGAGGAGGAGGCGGTGTCGATCAGGACCGACTTGGCCCCCGAGATGCCGAGCACCCCCGCGACCTTGGCGGCCGTGTTGTCCACCCCGGAGAAGGCGACCGGGTTCTGGCAGCCGACCACGACGGCATCGATGTCGGCGCGCCTCAGGCGGCTGCGGCTGAAGACCTCCCCGGCCTTTTCGGCCATCTCCAGAAAGCTCAGCGCCTCGCGCTCCCGGCCGTTGTAGCGGCCGACCGGCGCCATGAAGGAGGAGGCGACGTACACCTCCCGCGGTATGAATGTCTGCCCCACGATCCCCCCCTTTCGGTGCGGCGCGGCACTGCACGCTTGCCAGCGTCCGCCCGCTCTGCCATGCATTAAAACGCGGTCACAAGATATCATCGAAGACGGTTTGTATGGTAGCAAAAAAATTCACCTACTTCAGATCTTAAGGTCTCTCCGGCTCTGGCGCGCTCCAGCTGGTTAAGCTCAAATCTAGGCATCAATTAATACACAATAAATAATCTTATAATGGTTGCGCCCTGACCTATAATCTATTAGATTACCACGACTTTTGACTCTAATGAGTTTTACTGCCAAGCACGGGCGCGTAGCACCCTCAAGGTCCGCCACATGCTGCCACCTCTATTGAGCCCTCGTCAAACTGGATTTTTGTGAATTATGACTTTATGTTACATCGTACTTTCACCTCCTTTTCGGCACTTACTGTCAGATATCGCCAAGTCGCTTTCATTGCTTTTTGTAAAGAAGCGTTATTGAAAAATTGCCCCCCTCGTCCTAATCCATAAATTCTGGCAACAAATACAGCTCTTTGTTCCGACTCATACCAGGAGAAACTTTATCAATTTTATCAACACTGGTTTTTCCCGTTCGTGTGCCGTACCTTTTTTATTGCTAGTTTTGCTGAGTCAAGGGGTCACAACTGCTTTTTGCGGGATGAACGCCGGGACCGGAATTTCCGGGTCCAAACATGATCTCAACATGTTTGCGACAATGGGGACAGCCGACCCTCAAGGTCGTATCTGCTTCTATTGCCACGTTCCTCATCACGCTGAAGGAGACACGCTGGCTCCAGGTGCCCTTTGGGATGAAACTAAGAATAAATACTTCAAACCTTACCAAAGCCAAACATTTGACGCCATCATTGTTGATCCGTTAATCGGACCAACCAAAATATGCCTGTCGTGCCATGATGGGATAATTGCCAGCGATGCACATCCAAGCTTAAAAGGCGATGATTTCGGTCAAACCGGAATCGGCGTGAAAAGCGATCTGTCAAATGACCACCCCGTTGGTTTGGATTATCAGACGGTGTTTACCACCAGGACAGGATACAAGACGCCCGACGCTAAATGGCAAGATGGCAATGGAGCCGTTACCATTCGAAGCGTTTTGTATGATGGCAAGTACCTGACATGCGCCACCTGCCATGACATGCACAACGGCTACAATGTTGCAGACGCAAACAACACCTATAACTATTTTGTCTACTCCAGGCAGTCGAAATCTTCTCTCTGCCTTAGTTGCCATGACAGGTGACAGATAGAGAAAGCATCAGCCCACTCTTCTGAAAGGAGAGGGGCCGATGGTCGAAAGGGAAGGCGCTTCATTGCAACTACCCTTGCGCCCGCTCGAACCCGACCAGGTGCCGGTTCTTCCGCTGGACTCCACCCCGATTCGGGTGCAGCGGACCGCAGTTTTCCGGGCCAGCACAAGGTCCGTCCCTACCAATACGCTTGCCAGCGCCCGCCCACTCTGCTATGTATTGAACGCTGTCACCACATATCATTTAAGGCGGTTCGCATGGTAGAAAAAATTAAAAATATTGTCGTATTTGTACGCGATTTCCAGGCCGCACGGGTCTTCTATCGGGAGTCGCTCGGCCTCCCCCCGGGAGCCGAGACCGAGTTCATGATGGAGTTCCTCACGGGACAGGGGACCTCGCTCGGCATTGCCCTCGCGCTGCACGATGATGCGCAGAAGCTGGTCGGCCGCCACACCGGGATCACGCTCAGCGTGACGGGGCTGGAAGAGCTCTGCGCGAAGCTCGAGGAGAAAGGCGCGCGCTTTACCGAACCGCTGGAGCGCACCCCCTGGGGGAAAATGGCGGTCGTCGCGGACCCGGACGGCAACGAGTACGCCCTCGTGGAAGCGTGACCCGATGAAGATCATCGGCCAAGCGGACCTGGACGCGGTCTCGGCGGCGGCACGCACGGCGCCCCGGCTCAGGAAGAACCACAACCTGCACGATAGCGACGCCGCCGCCTGCCACCGCCTGTTCAACGCCATCGAGCCCGGCTCCTATATCCGGCCGCACCGCCACCTGGACCCGGACAAGGACGAGACCTTCGTCCTGGTCCGGGGAAGCCTCGGGATCGTCATCTTCGACGAGGCGGGGCAGGTGACCG
>DATCHY010000480.1:0-9056 GCA_036508065.1 Geomonas sp.
AGCCCCGCTCCTCTCGGGAGCCTATCTGGCGCGGGATCTCGACCACGCGGTCACCCTCGCAGCATCCTTTCCGCACTTCACCTTTGTCACCCGCGACGGGGACCTGGCCCATGCCCGGGGGATCGTGAACGGCGGCTCCGCCGAGCCTGCGCAGCAGGGGATCATCCACAAGAAAAGGGAGATCAAGGGGCTGACCAGCGATGTTGAGCGCCTCACCCTGGAGGTGCAGGAACTCAATCGTCAGCGCGATGCAAGAAGGGAGGAGATCGCCGAAGCCGAGGCGGAGCGGGTTGAGCTCAGGCAGGACCTGCACCGCCTGGAAATCAGGATTCTCAACGCGGAGAAGGATCTGCAGAGCGCCGGCGCCGAATGCCGCAGGGTCGAGGAGAGCGGCGCGGTCCGGGAGATGGAAGAGGACCAGCTCGCCGAGGAGAAGGCGCTCGTAGCAGGGGAACTTGCCCAGGCCGAGGCCAAGAAGGCGCTCGCCGAGGAGCGCAAGCACCTTCTGGAGGGGAGCGTCGAGGCGCTGCAGGCGCGTCTGCAGGGTTCCCGATTCGAGATGGAGGAGGCGCGCGAACTGGTCACCTCGCTCAAGGTTCGGGTGGCAGCCCTCAAAGAGAAAGGGGAGGCGGCCCAGCGGGCGAGCCTTCGCGTGCAGGGACTCAGTGCGGACCTGACGGCGCGCATCAGCTCACGCACCCTCGAGCTCGAAGGCTCCGGCGCCGAGCGAACCCGCCTGTCGGCAGCCATCGCCCTTGGCGAGGAGGCGCTCCGTGAGATCGTAGGACGCCAGTTGGCGAGCGAGCAGGCGCTGCTCCTGGTCAGGGACCGTTACGAGGCTGAGGCCGCAGAGGTCCAGGAGCAGGAGGCGCGGCTCAAGTCCGGCCGCGGCGAGGCGGGCGCGCTGCGTGACCTCCTGAGTACCAGAAGCCTCCGACTCTCCGAAGTGTCCATGAAGCTGGGTCACCTGGAAGAGACCATGCAGGAGAAGTACCGGATGGAAATCGCTGATGCCCTGGCCGCCTATGCAGAGCTGGAATGGGACGAGACAGAGCGGGGTGCGCGCCAGGCCGAGTTGCAGCGCTCCATCGACGAGATGGGTGAGGTGAACCTGATGGCGATCGACGAGTTCCGGCAGATGGAGGAGCGCTTTTCCTTCCTGTCTGAGCAAAGGGACGATCTCGATGAGTCGATGAACGCGCTGCAGAAGGCTATCCAGCGGATCAACCGGACCACGCGCAAGCGCTTCCTGGAGACCTTCGAACTGGTGAACGAGAAGTTCAAGCAGGTCTTTCCTCGTCTATTCTGCGGCGGTCACGCGGAGCTTCGGCTTACCGACGAAGAGGACCTCCTCTCGACCGGTCTTGACATAATAGTGCAGCCGCCGGGGAAGAAGCTCCAGAACGTATCGCTTCTGTCGGGCGGGGAGAAGGCGCTCACCGCCGTCGCGCTCATCTTCTCCATCTTCCTGATCAAGCCGTCGCCCTTCTGCCTTCTGGACGAGGTGGATGCGCCGCTCGACGACGCGAACATCGGGAGGTTCAACGAGATGGTGCGGGAGATGAGTGCCGGGTCCCAGTTCATCATCATCACCCACAACAGGGCGACCATGGCGGTTGCGGACACCCTCTACGGCGTCACCATGGAAGAGCCTGGCGTCTCGAAGCTGGTCTCTGTGCGGCTTAACTGCTGAATCGGCGGTAGCAGCAACAGCTGAATCCGGATAGGGCGACTGCTTGATCACGGTAAGGGGCACCTTGGGCTACGATTGTGTATGCAATGCGTTTCTACATGCTTCTTCGGTATTACGCTTTTCAATAAATGGCGGGAGAGAATCTTCCTTGAAGAAAAGGGACCCTCTTTTTCACCATTTAGCGTAGAATCGTCTGGTTGCAGATACTCCGGCTTTCTCTGACTTTATTTACGTTGTTTTTATTTTGTTTTTTCTGGAGCGAGACGTGCCTTTCAAGACATTGCTGACCAAACTCGTTGAGGGCGTGCCGGGGGCGAACGGGGCCATCCTAGCCGACTGGGAGGGAGAATCCGTTGAGCAGTACTCCTACGGCGACCCGTTTGAGATGAAGGTGACCGCCGCACACTGGGGCATACTGCTTACCCTTGTCAAGGGGCTCCAAGAGGAGTTTGCCACCGGGCCGGTGCGCGAAGGGGTGATCAGTACCGATCAGCAGCACGTCATCGTGGGGGCTGTCGGAGACGAGTACGCACTGGTCATGACGTTGAACCAAGAAGCCCTGCCTCTCCTGGCGCTCCGGAGTTTTCGGGAGACAGCAGGACTTTTGCAGAAGGAGATTTACTAGATGGCCGAGGAAAACAAGGGTTTTTTCAAGGGGCTGTTCGGAAGGCTGGTCGACGCTGTCAAGGAGAAGGCTCCCGAAGCCGAAGCGGAAAAGCCTGAGTCTGCGCAGACGCCGGTGGAGGTCCAGGCGCCGCAGACTCCAACTGCTGATCAGACGCCCATACAGTTTCAGGCACCGGTGCAGGCTCCAACCCCTGTGCCGCCGCCGATGCATATCCCGATTCCGGTGCAGGTTCCGGTAGCGTTGCAGACTCCGCAGCAAAAGCCCGGTCCCGCTCCCGTTGAGGACGCGGCCAAGCCGAACTTCTTCGAGCGGCTGAGGCGCGGGCTCAGCAAGACCCACGAGAACATAGTCGGGCGGATGGATACCCTTTTGCTCGGCAAGAAGCGGATCGATACGGACACGCTCGAGGAGCTTGAGGAAATATTGATCACCGCGGACCTTGGGGTGAAGACGACGGTTGACCTGATCAGGACGCTGGAGCAGCGGCTCAAGAGAAACGAGTTGCAGGACGGCGCGGCGCTCAAGAAGGCGCTCAAGGAGGAAATCCTGCTCCGGCTGGTGGCACACTCCTCGCCGCTTGTGGTTTCCGGCAAGGCCCCCTTCGTGATCCTGGTCATCGGGGTAAACGGGGTCGGCAAGACCACCACCATTGGGAAACTCGCCGCGAAATACGCCGGTGAGGGGAAACGTGTGCTGCTTGCCGCCGGGGATACCTTCCGCGCCGCAGCGGCGGAGCAGCTAGAGCTCTGGTCGCAGCGGGTGGGGGCAGACATCGTCCGCCACAAGGAGGGCGCCGACCCGTCCGCCGTCGTCTTCGACGCCTGCAAGGCTGCGACTGCGCGCGGCTGCGACGTTCTGATCATCGATACGGCCGGCCGGATGCATACCAAGGTGAACCTGATGGAGGAAATGAAGAAGATCCGGCGCGTGCTCGCCCGCGAGATTCCCGACGCGCCGCACGAGACGCTGCTGGTGCTCGATGCGGCGACCGGCCAGAACGCCCTGTCCCAGGCGAAGCTGTTCAAGGAGGCGGCCTTCGTCTCCGGAGTCGCCCTCACCAAGCTGGACGGCAGCGCCAAGGGTGGCATCGTGGTGGCGGTGAGTCATGAATTTTCCCTGCCGATTCGTTTCATCGGGGTCGGGGAGACCGTGGATGATCTGCGCGAGTTCGATCCCGCCCAGTTCGTCGAGGCACTTTTTCAATAATTACCTTGACTTTTGCGTACTTGTCGCATAGAGTTTTGCCGCAAAAGGTGTTATATGAACGCTGATTTGTTTGATGAGTTGGAGGGGCGTATCGTCTCCCTGCTGCAGGCCCTGAACGAGCTGAAACTCGAAAATGGCCTGCTGCGGCAGGAAAACGACAGGCTCAGCGAGGAGAGGGGGGGCTTCAAGTCCCGCATCGATTCGATACTGAAGAAGTTGGAAGGGGTCTGACCGATTGATCTCGACACACACTATCAGGGTGCTGGGGAGAGAACTCCAGGTTAAGAGCGCCTCGAGTCCCGAGCATGTAGCGCGGGTCGAAGCCCTGGTCAACGAGAAACTGGCCGAGGCGGGTACTGCAGTAAGCGGCGGGGATAGCCAGGTCGTCACCATCCTCGCCATGATGAACATCGCCGAGGCCTATCTGGCGGTAAAAAACGAGTGCGAAGAAGAGCGCCGCGCATGTCGGGAGCGGGTTGCAGGGCTCCTGGAGCGGCTGGACTGGCAGGCGGATTGAAGTTTCAGGTCTCTTGCGGGAGATTCACCATATAGTAGATCGTTGCACGGTTGCAAAGCATTGCCAGAACCAGCGTGGAAAACATGATTTTCATGACTTCCCGTTTGCTGATAGGTAGCCTAAAGACGCTTAAGTGTCATGTCCTGGGTTAATGGCTGCATCATATAGAGTTCAATGGCGCTTCATTTGAACGCGGCCCTTTCTACCGATACTGTCAACGCGCATCACCCGTCCTTCATCTGCACTCCCCCACCAGAGTTCCTGTCACAAAGGGCGGCCCTTCCGCTCACCCTTCTGCATTGCACTACGGAAAACAGCAGTTTATGCCCAAACGCGCCATCAGAACCGGGATTCTCGCCAAGCGTCGGGAGTTGTCCCCGCAGCAGGTGAGCTGCCTAAGCCTCGCGCTGCAACAACGCCTGTTGGTGCTCCCCGAGTTCCTGCGGGCAAAAGTGCTGGCGCTCTACGCGCCCATCCACCACGAGGTGGAAACTGCGGCCGTGGCAGCGCAGGCGCTCGCAACCGGGAAAACGCTGCTCTATCCGGCGGTCGAGGGGAGCGGAATGGAGTTTCGCCGGGTGCAGAGGTTGGATGAACTCGTCCCCGGGCGCTTCGGGATTCCGGAGCCGTCAGGCGAGTTTTGGGCGCCGCAGCTGGCCGATCTGATCGTGGTCCCCGGGGTTGCTTTCGACAGCTCGGGCCGGCGCATCGGCTACGGCAAGGGGTATTACGACAAGTCGCTGCACCCGCTGGAGGGCTCCGGCAGGCTGGTCGGCTTTTGTTACGATTTTCAGTTGTTTGAGGAGATAGTCGGCGAACCGCATGACGTGACGATGGATTTGATCGTCACCGAAATACGGGTGGTTCGCGTTAATAAAAATATAGGTTAGGGGGTACGCGCAGTGGAAATTTACATTATGATTACGATAATTCTGGTGCTTTTAGCAGGGGGCATTGGCTATGTGATTGGCAACCTGCTTCGCAAAAGGCTTTCCGACTCCCTGGTGGCGAACGCCGAGGGGCTGGCAGCCAAGATGATCGAGGACGCCAAGCGTCAGACCGAAGTCATGGCGATGGAGGCCTCGATTCAGGCCAAGGACGCGGTATACCAGGCCAAAGAGGAACTGGAGAAGCAGTTCGAGCAGGAAACCAGGGACAAGCGCCGCGACCTGCAGACCCTGGAAAAAAGGCTGCAACAGAAAGAGGAAAACCTCGACAAGAAGACCAACGTTTTCGATCAGCGCGATGCTGACTTCCTGAAGAGGGAGCAGGCGCTCGCCGTCAGGGAGCAATCGCTGGTCTCCAAGGAGCTGGCGCACAGCCAGAAGGAGGAGAAGCTCGACGCGCTGGTCGCCGAGCAGAGGGCGAAGCTGGAGCAGATCTCCGGCATGACCTCCGCCGAGGCGAAGAAGTTCCTGATGGACGCCATGGAGGACGAGGCTAAGCTCGACGTGGCCAAGGTCATCAAGGCGATGGAGGAGGAGGCGAAGGAGACCGCCGACAAGAAGTCCAAGGAGATCCTGGCCCTGGCCATGCAGCGCTATGCCGGAGAATACGTGGCCGAGCGCAGCGTCTCAGTGGTGACGCTCCCCTCCGACGAGATGAAGGGGCGCATCATCGGGCGCGAAGGGCGCAACATCCGGGCTCTGGAAGCCGCCACCGGCATCGACCTCATCATCGACGACACCCCCGAAGCGGTTATCCTTTCCGGATTCAACCCGGTCCGGCGCGAGATCGCCAAGCTCTCCCTGCAGAAGCTGATTGCAGACGGCAGGATCCATCCGGGCCGCATCGAAGAGGTTGTCGCCAAAGCTCAGGAGGAAATCGAGCAGTCGATCAAGGAGGCCGGAGACCAGGCCGCTTTCGACCTCGGCGTGCACGGCATTCATCCGGAGGTCCTGAAGCTGATCGGCCGGCTCAAGTTCCGCACCTCTTACAGCCAGAACGTCTACCAGCACTCACTGGAGGTCGCCTTCCTCTGCGGCATCATGGCTGCGGAACTCGGCATCAACGTGAAGCAGGCAAAACGTGCCGGCCTGCTGCACGACCTGGGCAAGGCGGTCGACCACGAGATCGAAGGCTCCCACGCCGTGATCGGCGCGGATATCGCCAAGAAGTACGGCGAGTCGCCCAAGATCGTTCACGCCATCATGGCCCACCACGAAGACGAGAAACCGGCGAGCGTCCTGGCGATCCTGGTGCAGGCAGCCGACGCCCTTTCCGGCGCACGTCCGGGAGCGCGCCGCGAGATGATGGAAACCTACGTGAAGCGTCTGGACGATCTGGAAAGGATCGCCACCTCGTTCGACGGCGTTCTCAACTCCTTCGCCATCCAGGCCGGCCGCGAGATTCGCGTCATGGTGTCGAGCGACATGGTCTCTGACGATCGGGCCAGCTTCCTAGCCCGGGATATCGCCAAGAAGATCGAGACCGAGATGACCTATCCGGGGCAGATCAAGGTGAACGTGATCAGGGAAACCAGGGCAACCGAATATGCCCGTTAAGCTCCTCTTCATCGGCGACATCATCGGCAAACCTGGGCGCGAGGCGCTCTCGCGCGAACTGCACCGGATCGTGGACCGGCACCGGGTGGACCTGGTGATCGCCAACGGCGAGAACGCGGCGGGCGGTTTCGGGCTTACCGCGGAGACGGCGCAGGATCTGTTCAAGTGCGGGGTGCAGATGCTCACCTCCGGAAACCACATCTGGGACAAGAAGGATGCGCTCGACTACATCAAGCGGGAGGAGCGCATCGTTCGCCCGGCCAACTACCCGGAGGGGACCCCCGGCAGGGGGGCCACGGTGGTTAGGACGCCGGGTGGCGTCAAAGTCGGCATCCTGAACCTCGAGGGTCGAGTTTTTATGAACAACCTCGACTGCCCGTTTCGCTGCGCCGACCGGGAGATCGCCAAGCTGAAGGAGGAGACTCCGATCATCTTCGTCGATTTCCATGCCGAGGCTACCTCGGAGAAGGTCTCGCTGGGGTGGCATCTGGACGGTCGCGTGAGTGCCGTAATCGGGACTCACACCCACGTGCAGACCGCGGACGAGCGTATCCTGACGGCGGGGACAGCCTACATGACCGATGCCGGCATGACCGGTGCCTTCGACTCGGTCATCGGGGTACGGAAGGAAGACGCCATCCAGAAGTTCATAACCCAGCGCCCTGCCAAGTTCGAGGTGGCCAAGAAGGATATCCGTATCAACGCAGTCGTGATCGAGGTGGACGAGAAGACCGGTTTGGCATTGAGCATCGAAAGGATCAACATTGCCTGCGGGTAGACCAATTGACAATTGACTGAGGGCAAATTTAAATAACAATTTGATGACGTAGTCTTAAAGGGCTCCGCTCTCTCTGATTGATGGAACTTGGTGGGATTGAGGTCGGGCAACGGTCGACATCAATCTTGATCCTGGCCTGATCTTTCGGAGAGCGGATCCCTTTTACTGCAATTTCAGGGAAAGTATTTTTGGGAGGAAATGATGACTGTTGTAGAGCAGATGGAGATCATCAAGAGGGGGGCCGTCGAGATCCTGGTGGAGAAGGAGCTGGTTGAAAAGCTCGAGAAATCCATCAAGACCGGCGTACCGCTCAAGATCAAGGCCGGTTTCGATCCGACCGCGCCGGACCTGCATCTGGGGCACACGGTGCTGCTGCACAAGTTGTGGCAGTTCCAGAAGCTGGGCCATGAAGTCTATTTCCTGATCGGCGACTTCACCGGCATGATCGGCGATCCGACCGGCAAGTCCGAGACCCGCAAGGTCCTGACCCGCGAGGATGTCCTCAAGAACGCCGAAAGCTACAAGGAGCAGGTCTTCAAGATACTCGATCCCGAGCTCACCAAGGTCGTCTTCAATTCGGAGTGGCTCGGTCAGCTCTCCGCCTCCGACATGATCGGTCTTGCCTCCAAGTACACGGTGGCCCGGATGCTGGAGCGCGAGGATTTCAGCAACCGCTTCTCGAACCAGCTCCCGATCAGTATCCACGAGTTCATGTACCCCCTGGTGCAGGGCTACGACTCGGTCGCACTGAAGGCGGATGTAGAACTCGGCGGGACCGACCAGAAATTCAACCTGCTGGTCGGGCGCGAACTGCAGCGGGAGTGGGGGCAGGCGCCGCAGACCGTCATCACCATGCCGCTACTGGAAGGGCTGGACGGTGTCAACAAGATGAGCAAGTCGCTCGGCAACTACATAGGCATTAATGAGCCTGCCGGCGAGATTTTCGGCAAAATCATGTCCGTCTCCGACCAGCTGATGCTGCGTTATTATGAACTTCTGAGCGATCTCAACCTCTTGGAGATTGAGGCACTCAAGGAAGGGCTGAAGGATGGCAGCGTCCATCCGATGGCGGCGAAAAAGTCGCTGGGCCGCGAGCTGGTTGCCCGCTATCATGGAGAGGCTGCCGCGGGACAGGCTGAGGAGAACTTCGTAAGCCGTTACCGCGACAACCAGACGCCCGACGAGATGCCGGATTTCACCCTGAAGGCGGACGGAAAAAAGGTACTGCTATGCCGGGTGTTGTCGGAGACGGGTCTTGCCAAGTCCAACAGCGAAGGGCGGCGTTCCATCCAGGGGGGCGGCGTAAAGGTGAATGGTGAAAAGATCACTGATGAGAATCAGGAGATTGATTGCGCTGCGGAATATGTCATCCAAGTCGGAAAGCGCCGCTTTGCCAGGGTGCGCTTCGAGTAAACTTCATTTTGTGCCAACATTTCCACGAAGGGGCGATGCAGTTTATCGCCCCTTTTTTTAAGAGACCCTTTCCCGGTGGCGAGGGAGAGATAAGGTCAGATGAGATAACGCCAGGTCCTTTCTCCCGCAACTGGGCGTCTTGCTTAACTCTTTTCCCGCATTGGCGAAATGAAATTATAAAGGCGTTGACGCTCGGGTATGCTTTTGTTATAACCACACCTCGCTGACGAACGAGGCGCTTCTCTAAAAAGAAAAAGCCCCGGTCTAAAGAAAAGATGTTGACAGCATGAAACAGTTTTGTTATAAAGTTTGGCTAC
>DATCHY010000481.1:0-7016 GCA_036508065.1 Geomonas sp.
CCTGGTCGGTGATCTTCAAGAGGCTCGGCATGTTCGGCCTGATGGAGATGGGTGTGTTCATAGCAATCCTCTTCGTGGGATACGTATACGTTTGGAAAAAAGGAGCACTGGAATGGGAGTAGATATGCCGCTTGGCGAAAACTTCGTCACGACTACCCTGGACAGCCTGGTTAACTGGTCCAGGAAGTCCTCCATCTGGCCGATGACCTTTGGCCTTGCCTGCTGCGCCATTGAGATGATGGCGACCGGCGCGGCCAAGCACGACCTGGACCGCTTCGGCATCATCTTCCGCGCCTCGCCCCGCCAGGCTGACTGCATCATCATCGCGGGAACCGTTACCAAGAAGATGCTTCCGGTCATAAAGACCGTGTACGAGCAGATGCCGGAACCGAAATGGGTTATCGCCATGGGCGCCTGCGCCTGCTCCGGCGGCATCTTCGACACCTATTCCGTAGTGCAGGGGATCGACGAGGCGCTTCCGGTGGATGTCTACATCCCGGGCTGCCCGCCGCGCCCCGAGGCGCTACTCTTCGGCCTGATGAAGCTGCAGGACAAGATCATGAAGGAGCGCAACTCCTTCGGCTCTTCCATCGGCCTGGGCGAAAGACTCGAACCGGCTGCGTAATCTACAACGACCAAAGGGAAAGGTAAGGCTGACATGGCAGAAAATAATCGCGCTGTAGTGAAGCTGAAGGAGCGTTTCGCTGAATCCGTCCTCGACTGCAAGGAGTTTCGCGGCGAGGTGACGGTGACCGTGAAGAAGGAGAAGATCCTGGAAGTCCTCAAGTGCCTGAAGGAGGATCTGCGCTACAACTTCCTAACCGACGTCACCGCGGTCGACTATCTGGGCCAGGATCCCCGTTTCATGGTGGTCTACAACCTCTACTCCATCCCGAACAAGGACCGGATCAGGGTGAAGGCGCCGGTAACCGAGGCGGACTGCTCGATTGATTCCGCCACCGCGCTCTGGAACACGGCGAACTGGCTGGAGCGCGAGGCCTACGACCTGATGGGGATCACGTTCAAAAACCATCCCAACCTGGTCCGCATCCTGATGACGGACGACTGGGTCGGCCACCCGCTTCGCAAGGATTACCCGCTGCAGGGACCGGACCGGGAGCCTTACAAGGGGCGTCTGTCGTAAGTCTTGAATCCAGGGACGATAAACCATCCGAAAAAATAGAGGCGATCAATGGCTAGCACGGAGATAATGACACTGAACATGGGGCCCCAGCACCCCAGTACCCACGGCGTTTTGCGGCTCGTAGTAGAGCTGGACGGCGAGGTGATACAGAAGATCACCCCCCATATCGGTTTCCTGCACCGCGGGGTCGAGAAGCTGTCCGAGCACAGGACCTATCACCAGACACTCCCCCTCACCGACCGCCTCGATTACCTGGCGCCGATGAGCAACAACCTGGGCTACGTGCTGGCTGTCGAGAAGCTGCTCGACATCGAGATCCCGGAGCGGGCGCAGGTCGTGCGCGTGATCATGAACGAGATGACCCGTCTCAAGAGCCACCTGGTCTGGCTTGCCTGCCACGCGCTCGACATCGGTGCCATGACCGTTTTCATCTACGCCTTCCGCGAGCGCGAAAAGGTCATGGACCTCTACGAGATGATCTCGGGCGCCAGGATGACCAGCAACTACTTCCGGGTGGGCGGTCTCTCTAGGGAGCTGCCGGTCGGTTTCGAGGCTGCCGTCCAGGATGTCATCGACACCTTCCCCGGGCATTTCGACACCTACGAGGGGCTCCTCACCAAGAACACCATCTGGCTGCAGAGGACCGTCGGCAACGGCGTGATCTCCGCCGAGGACGCCATCGACTACGGCATCACCGGCCCGGCCCTCAGGGGCTCCGGCGTCGACTGGGACCTGCGTCGCGACAACCCCTACTCCGGCTACGAGAACTACGAGTTCAAGGTGCCGGTCGGCGAGAACTGCGACACCTTCGACCGCTACAAGGTGCGGCTCGTGGAGATGCGCGAGTCGGTGAAGATCATCGACCAGGCCATGAAGAGGCTGAAGCCCGGTCCGATCCTGGCCGATGCGCCGCAGGTCTGCTACCCCCCCAAGGAGAGCGTCTACAACTCCATCGAGGGTCTGATCCACCACTTCAAGATCGCCTCCGAAGGTTTCCCGGTTCCCTCGGGCGAGGTGTACCAGGGGGTCGAAGCGCCCAAGGGCGAGCTCGGCTACTACATCATCTCGGACGGCTCCACCAAGCCGTACCGGATGAGGATCCGCCCGCCCTCCTTCGTTAACCTGCAGGCGATCGAGAAGATGGCGAAGGGCTCCATGCTCGCCGACCTGGTGGCAATCATCGGTACGCTAGATATCGTCCTTGGCGAAATCGACCGATAGGGCCGTGACGCCGCGCCGCTACATCGGCCAAGACCAACAAGTGCGGGCGAATGACCATTCGCCTCTGCAGATAATTAAAGGAGATGGGGTACATGTCTAACGCTCCAGCCGAAGAGCTCCCAACCGAAGAGTGCGATCTGACCGAAGCAAACCAGATCATCGACAAATACCTGACGCTCCCCGGAAACCTGATGCCGGTGCTGCAGGGGATCCAGGACGCCTACGGATTCGTGCCGAAGCCGACCATCGCGCTGGTCGCGGAGAGGCTCAACACCTATCCCTCCCAGATCTACGGCGTACTGACCTTCTACTCGCAGTTTCACATGAAGCCGCGCGGCAAGTTCATCATCAGGGTCTGCGTCGGGACCGCCTGCCACGTGCAGGGGGCCGAGCGGATCGTCGACACCTTCTTCGGCAGGCTCGGCATCGGTCACGCGGAAACCTCCGAGGACCTGCGCTACACCTTCGAGAAGGTCGCCTGCCTGGGCGCCTGCGGCATGGCGCCGCTCGCCATGGTGAACGACGACACCTTCGGGAAGATGACCGTTCAGAAGGTGGACGAGATCGTCAACACCTACAACGCACGGCCGATGAAGTGATGGATCAGCTAACTTTTCCAGCAGGGGACGTCAATGAGTGAAAACGGATTAGTCAAGATTCTCATCTGTCAGGGCACCGGCGGCATTTCGGCCGGCGCGAAGCAGGTTGAGGAAGAGTTTACCAGGCTGATAGCCGAGAAAGGGATCGTCGCCCAGATCGGCAAGCGCTGCGATGTCGTCAAGACCGGCTGCCGCGGTCTGTGCGCCAATGACGTGCTGGTCGACATCATCACGCCGGAAACCGGCCGGGTCACCTACGACTTCGTGGTGCCGGCCGACGTCGCCGCCATCCTCGATGAGCACATCGTCAACCATACCCCGATAGAGAAGAAGAAGGCCAAGGCCTACTACGACACCTTCGTGGACCAGCAGATGCGCGTCGTCATGACCGGCTGCGGCCAGATCGACCCGGAGAGCCTCGACGCCTACATGGAAGAGGACGGCTTCAAGGCGATCGAGAAGTGCGTCAAGACCATGAAGCCTGCCGAGGTGATCGACGAGGTGAAGAAGTCGGGACTGCGCGGCCGTGGCGGGGGCGGTTTCCCCACCGGCATGAAGTGGTCCTTCTGCGCCGCTTCGCCGGGCAACCACAAGTACCTGATCTGCAACGCCGACGAGGGTGACCCGGGTGCTTTCATGGACCGCTCCGTCCTGGAGGGGGACCCCTACTGCATCATCGAGGGGATGATGATCGCCGCCTACGCCATCGGCGCCACCTCCGGCTACGTCTACGTGCGCGCCGAGTACCCGCTCGCCATCGACCGCCTCCAGAAGGCGCTCGACGTCTGCTACGAGAAGAACTACCTGGGCAAGAACATCCAGGGGTGGGGCATCGACTTCGACATGAGGATCAAGAAGGGCGCCGGCGCCTTCGTCTGCGGCGAAGAGACGGCACTCATGGCCTCCATCGAGGGCGAGCGCGGCATGCCGCGTCCCCGTCCGCCGTTCCCGGCGGTCAAGGGGCTCTGGGGTCACCCGACCAACATCAACAACGTCGAGACCTTCGCCAACGTGCGCCACATCATCAACAAGGGGAGCGCCTGGTACGCCTCCTTGGGGACCGAGACCACCAAGGGGACCAAGATCTTCGCGGTCACCGGCAAGGTGAAGCACACCGGCCTCGTCGAGGTTCCGGCCGGGATGAGCGTCAGGGACGTTATCTACAAGGTCTGCGGCGGCATCGCCAACAACAGGAAGTTCAAGGCGGTTCAGGCAGGCGGCCCCTCCGGCGGCTGCATTCCCGCCGAGGTGCTGGATACCCCGGTCGACTACGACTCGCTGATCAAGGCGGGCGCCATGATGGGCTCCGGCGGTCTGGTCGTCATGGACGAAACCACCTGCATGGTGGACGTGGCGCGCTTCTTCCTCACCTTCACGAGGATGGAGTCCTGCGGCAAGTGCGTGCCGTGCCGGGTCGGCCTCAAGGCGATGCTCGACATCCTGGAGCGGATCACGGCGGGCCACGGCGAACTGAAGGACATCGACACCCTGCTCGAGATGGGATCCACCATCAAGAAGGCCTCCCTGTGCGGCCTGGGGCAGACGGCGCCGAACCCGATCCTGTCGACGGTGAAGTATTTCCGCCACGAGTACGAGGCGCACATCACGGACAAGCGCTGCCCCTCCAACGCCTGCAAGGAGCTCCTGCTCTGGGAGGTCGTCGAGTCGAAGTGCGTCAAGTGCGGAGCCTGCCTCAAGGCCTGCCCGTCCAACGCCATCGTCTGGGAGAAGGGTCAGACCGCCGTCCTCGTGAAAGAGAAATGCACCAAGTGCAAGTCCTGCTACGACGCCTGCCGATTCATGGCCATTGAGTAGACCAAGAGCAAAGAACACACCGTAAGGGAGACTGAGGTCGAGATGGTAAATCTTACAATCGATGATAAGCAGGTGACGGTACCTAGAGACGCTACCATTTACGATGCGGCCAAGGCATGCGGGGTGAAGATCCCCGTCCTGTGCCATGACAAGAAGCTGCATCCGTTTGGCGGCTGCCGTATGTGCCTGGTCGAGGTGGAGCAGATGAAGGGGAGGCTGATCCCTTCCTGCACCACCCCCGCGACCGAGGGGATGATCGTCAAGACCACCTCGGACGAGATCGTCAAGGCGAGAAAGCTGGTGCTGGAGCTGCTGCTCCTGAAGCACCCGATCGACTGCCCGGTCTGCGACGCCGCGGGCGACTGCGACCTGCAGAACCTCACCTACGAATACAAGGTGAACAGCAACCAGTTCACCGACGAGAAGTTCAACCACGCGATCGACTACGTGAACCCGCTCATCGAGCGCGACATGAACCGCTGCATCCTGTGCGGCAAGTGCGCCCGGATCTGCGACGAGATCGTCAGCTACGGCGCCTACTCGGTCATCAACCGCGGCCTCGAGGCGAAGATCGGCACGGAGTACGACGGCCCGCTCAACTGCGAGTTCTGCGGCTCCTGCATCTCGGTCTGCCCGGTCGGCGCCCTGGTCTCCCGCCCCTTCAAGTTCAAGGCGCGCTGGTGGGCCCTCGGGAAGACGAAGACCGTCTGCTCCTACTGCGGCACCGGCTGCCAGCTGACCCTGGGGACCAAGGACAACAAGGTCCTCACCACGGTCTACGACGAGGACCAGGGCTTCCATAACGGCCAGCTCTGCACCCGCGGCCGCTTCGCCTACCAGTTCGTCAACTCCGACAAGCGCCTGACGGCGCCGCTGGTCAGAAAGAACGGCAAGCTGGTGGAAGCGACCTGGGACGAGGCGCTGGGAGTGGTTGCGGAGAGGCTCAGGGCCGCCAAGTCGGCACCCGCGAGCGTAGCGGCTCTCACCACGGCAAGGCTCACCAACGAAGAGCTCTTCCTGTTCGAGAAGCTGTTCCGCGGCACGATCGGCACCGACTCCATCGACCACTCGGCGGGCTATGCCCACGAGGCGCTCACCGTGGGGGCCAAGGCGAGCTTCGGGACCGTCGCATCTCCCTCCGAGATCGCGGACATCCAGAAGGCGAACCTCCTCCTCGTGATCAAGAGCGACGCCTACGAGACCCATCCGGTCATCGGCTTCGAGATCAACCTCGGCGTGAAGCGCAAGGGAATCGACCTCAGGATCGTCTCCGACAAGAAAGGCAAACTGACCAAACTGCCGGGCGCCAAGACAACGGTGCACGCGGTCGGCAGCGAGATCGCACTGCTGAACGCCATGGCGCGCGTCATCATCGACGCGGGGCTAGCCGACGCGGCTGCCCCGGGGCTGGCCGAGCTGAAAGCGGCCCTCGCCGACGCCACTGTCGAGAAGGGAGCGGCCCTTTGCGGGGTCTCCGCAGAAGAGATCTCGACCCTTGCCAAGGATTACGCGGCTGCCGAGAAGGCGCTCATCATCCTCCCGATCGGTCAGGGTTACCCCGGCCACGGCGCGGCTCTCACCGAGGCCTGCGCCAACCTCGCCATCCTCACCGGCAGGATCGGCAAGGAGGGGAGCGGCCTGCTCATCATGGGCGAGAAGAACAACAGCCAGGGTGCGGTCGACCTCGGCATCTACCCGAAGGCCGGCGGCCTGAACGCCCAGGCGATCATCGACGGCTGCGCCGCCGGGAGCGTCAAGACCCTCTACGTGGCAGGCGAGAACCCGGTGGTTTCCTATCCGAACCGCGCCAAGATCGAGAAGGCGCTCGACCAGGTGGAATTCCTGGTGGTCGCCGACCTGTTCCTGACCGAGACGGCCCAGCTCGCCGACGTGGTGTTCCCCGCCTGCTCCTTCGCGGAGAAGTCCGGGACCTTCACCAGCCTCGGCCGCCGGGTGCAGCGGGTGCAGCAGGCGATCAAGCCGATCGCCCTGTCCAAAACCGACTTCGAGATCCTCAATCTGCTCAACATCGCTCTGGGCGGCAAGAAGTACGCGGGTCAGGGCGAGCTCTTCACCGAGATCGCGGCCAGCGTCCCCGCCTACCAGGGACTCAGCCAGGCGGGACTCGGCGACGAGGGGAAAGTGCTTCCGGTCAGCGTAACCGCCAAGCTGGTTCCGGTAGCGGCTCCCGCCCTGAAGGGCGTTCCCGGCAAGCTGGCACTGGTCACCGGCAGCGC
>DATCHY010000482.1:0-13462 GCA_036508065.1 Geomonas sp.
AGGTAGCGAAAGATCTCGTCCATCTGCTGGCGAAAAAGCCCCAACCACTCCAACGGTTCCTTCGGAATCACCGCCATGCACCCCTCCCGGTCGGCCCACCCCCCAGTTAGCCGGCGGTGCGGCCTGAACGCGGACTTAGAGACCGTTCCCGTGGCAGCCACGGCAGGCCGGTCCCGTTGATTTAACCATCTTTATCATGAAAGTCAAGGTAATCCGGCCTAATCCCGCACCAGGAGCCTATTTGCCGGGCAAGGCGGGTGCAACTTGCCGTCATGACAGACCATTACCGGTTTGGAATTGAATTTAGCGACCCGGATGTGTATAATCCGCCCGCAACGCGGTCCCGGCTAATTAAGATGGTCAATCTCCGGGCAAAATGCGGCGCCAGCCTCGAGCTGGACTCCCGAAAACCAACAGCACAGCATGAACTCAAAAAAAAGGGCCCTATATGAAAAGATATGCGCTACTCACCTCGCTTCTGGCCGTGACGATGTTCACGACCGGATTCAATTGGCCCTTCCCGGCAGGCGACAGCTGTCAAAATGCCAAGAAGCTGATCCTGGAGCTCCCGGCGACGGCGAGCGAACTGAAGAAGAAGGAGACCGAGGGCCGGGTGATGGAGCTCTGCCCGACCGGAGCCGCCGGGCATTACCTGAAGGGACTCCAGTTCGAGCGCAGCGGCCACTTCGAAGCGGCGGTGACGGAGTACCGGGAGGCCCTCGCCATAGACCCGGAGTTCTACCCGGCAAGCGGCAACCTCGGGCTGTTGCACCTGAAGAGGGGGGCCAGCGAGGAGGCTGCCGTCGAGATCTCCGCGGGGCTCAAGACCGGCGACCCCCGCTACCACGCCGGGCTGGCACGCTTCTACGCCGAAAAGAAACTCCACCGCCTCGCCGTCTTTCATTACCGCGAGGCGCTGGCAGACTTTCCGGGCGACGCCTCCCTGCACGCCGACCTCGCCGCCTCCTACCTCGGCGCCGAGCAGAGGCAGAGGGGGGAGGACGAGTACCGCAAGGCGCTCTCCCTGGAGCCGGGCAACGCCAGCGCCAGGCTGGGCCTGGGGGCACTGCTGCTGGCCCGCGGGGAGACCGACAAGGCGATGGGCGAGCTGAAGCAGGCAGCGCTTGCCGAGCCGGGCAACAAGGAGATCCACCGCCTGCTCGCCGAGGGGTACAGCCGCAGGGGGGACAGCAAGAGCGCGGAGTACGAGCGCGTGCTGGCCGGCATCGCCTCGAAGCGCGAGGCGGCGCCCAAAGTCGATCACCTGGCCCTGGGCGACGGGTTCCAGGCCGGCAAGGACCTGGACAACGCGATCACCGAATACCGGCTGCGGATCTCGGAAGAGCCGACCGATGCGGTTGCGCTGCAGCGGCTGGGAGACTGCCTGCTCGCCACCGGGCGTGACGAAGAGGCGATGGGCAACTACCGCGAGGCGCTGCGCAACAAGGCCGACAACGCCCAGCTCCACTTCAACCTCGCCCTGATCTACGAAAGGAAGGCACTCCTGGACGAGGCGGTGGTCGAGTACCGCCAGGTGCTGGCCAGCACCCCCGAGAACGAGGAGGCGCGCGGGCGGCTCGCCGACATCTACACGCTGCGCGGCAGCTTCCCGCAGGCGCTGGAGCAGTACCGCGAGCTGATCAAGAAGCGGCCCGCTGACCCGGCGCTGCAGCTGAAGCTGGCCCGGGGCTACCTGAACGCGAAGGACGTCCCTGCCGCGGCCGAGGCGTATGCCGCCGCGATCAAGCTGGACAGCGATGCGCTGGAGGCCCACCGGGAGCTCGCCAACCTGCAGAGAAAGCGCAACCTGATGGACGAGGCCGCCACGGAGTACCAGGAGGTCCTGCGGATCAAGAAGGACGACGCCGAAGCGCGCACGGCGCTTACCGCCATCTACGTGAAGAACAAGAACTACGATGCGCTGGCGGCGCTGCTCAAGGAGGGGGTGGAACTTGCCCCGAGCGACGCCAACGCTCATTACAAGCTCGGGCTGGTCTACGAGTTCAAG
Source organism: Geomonas sp. (assembly GCA_036508065.1). Classification (GTDB taxonomy): domain Bacteria; phylum Desulfobacterota; class Desulfuromonadia; order Geobacterales; family Geobacteraceae; genus Geomonas. Next base: position 2,009 of record DATCHY010000482.1, read on the forward strand.
AAGGATTTCGACCAGGCGACCGGCGAGTACAAGGAGGCGGTGAGCCTCAAGCCGGACCACGCCAAGGCGCTGAACGCCATGGGGCGGGTCCAGATGAAGAACGGCCGGATCGCCGAGGCGAAGGAGTCGCTCGAGGCGGCCAAGAAGGCCGACCCGGAGCTGGAGGAGGCGACCGTCCTTCTGAGCAACATCAAGGACGAGCTCACCCCGGAGCCGAGGAGCTACCGCAAGCACAAGGGTTCGAAGCATGAGAATGCCTCGAAGTCAGCTAAAAAAGCGAAGAAGGGAAAGGCTGAGAAGGCTGCCGTCTCCAAGAAGAGCTCGAAGAAGAGTTCCAAGAAGTCGAAGAAGTCCAAGAAGAAGACTGCCGCGGAGTAACCGTGGAGCCCGCCCCCGGGCGATCACAATCGAAGGCACGCCGTTTTATACGGGTTGCCATAGTTGATAAAAGGCCGTTGTATCTGGGAGAATCTTCCCAATGCAACGGCCTTTTTGTGCGTACTCCAGCATGTATTCCAGCAGCGTAATGATGCCTGGGAATCGGAGACCTTGCGCTGGGAGGAAAGGTCAACCGTAAGCCAGCTGACGGGGGGGTGCTGCGGAAGGAGCAGCAGGCACTGGAAACACCGGAGGTACCCTCAAAAAACCCTGATGACAAAAGGCACACGTCAAGATATAATCCCATCATGAAAGCCTTCCGTTGGAATCACGAGAAAAACGAACAGCTTAAGGTTGATCGAGAGATTTCCTTCGAGGAGATCGTTCTCGCGTTGGAGGGCAACGGACTTCTGGACATCTTGCGACACCCTAACGAGTCGAAATACCCGAACCAGCGTATTCTCATCATTGAATTCGAACGGTACGTTTATCTCGTGCCTTTTGTCGAGGATGTCGATTACTACTTCCTAAAAACGATTATCCCCAGCCGGAAGGCTTCCAGAGACTATCTGGGTGGAGGCAGCAAAAAATGAAAAAGGCAGACAAGCTGGAAAAGGAATTATCAGCCGCTTACGAGAGCGGTGAACTGGTTTCCGAAAGGCCGTCCCAGGCGGAAAAAGACAAATTCAAGGCTGCCGCTCAAGCGACCTTTGTTAAGGACAGGCGGGTCAATATTCGCCTAGCCTCTCCCGATCTGATGGATATTCAGGCACGGGCACTGGAAGAGGGGGTACCATATCAAACTCTTATTGCCAGCGTTTTGCACAAATTCGTCAGTGGTCGATTGATTGAAAAACCATCGCGTCTCACAACGAGCTCAGCACGGACCGCGCGCAAGCAGTCGGCCGGTTAGCGTCCACCGCTGGGGCCAAAATTAGCACAATTGAAGCACCGAAAACTGGCAAGCCAGATGCAATGAAATCGACAGACAAAGGTGGGCACATGAGATTTACCAGTTCAGCATGGTTGGCTGCGATCACGCTTATCCTCCTCACCCTGTCTGCCCCGGTGGCTGCCCGGGGCGAGGACCTGATCGTCGAGCACAATCCGACGGATTCCAGCCATTTTGCCACCATCCAGGCGGCCATCGACCACGCCGCGGTCATTATAAGGAACCCGTCCTCGACCACGACCAGTTTTCGCGTCATGGTCAAGGCCGATCCCGTCCCCTATACCGGCCCCATCTCTCCCATAAGCAACGTGCCTATCATCGGCAGCAGTACCGCCGGGACCTTCATTTCCGGTAACGGTTCCGGCACGCTCATCAGCTTGAATAACGTCGCCTCGGTGGAAATCCGTAATTTCACCTTCAGGAGCGCCCTGATCGGGATTTCCGTCGCGAACAGTTCATCCGTCAGCATCACCAACAACGTATTCCAAATGGGCACAGCCGGCACCGCCATTCAAGTACAGGGCTCACCGTCAACTTCCATCATCAACAACACCTTCTTCAACAACGGCACGGCCATCAGTACCAACTCGGACCTCACCATAACCAATGACATATTTTCCACAAACAGCGCGGCAATTTCGACTCAGATAGCCCTGACGGGACTTTCCTACAACGATTTCTTCGCCAACGCAGCCAACGGTGTGGCCGATCTGGGCGCCCAGTCCATCCCCAGCCCACTGGTACCGAATGCAAACCCCCTTTTTGTCGACTCGGCCAACCGTGACTTTCATCTGCAGTCCGGTTCGCCTTGCGTGAATTCGGGAAACCCCCGTTATGACAATTCCTTCGACAGCACCACCTTCGACATGGGAGCCTACGGCGGGCCTAAAAGTGACATCGTGCTGGCCGCGGTGACGGGCCTGACTTCCTCGGTCTCGCCGGATACGCCGTCAACCATTACCCTCAACTGGAACCCGGCCGGCAACAGCAAGGTGGCGTATCGGGTCTATTACGGGACTTCTTCCAGAAATTACACCGGTGCGCAGGCCGAAGCGGGAGCATCACCATTTAACGTACCAGTTGGAACCACCAGCGCGACCTTGAGCGGGCTCCCGCTCACTCCGCCGGCGGTACCGGGGACCCCGCAGCTTACCTCGATTTCCCCTCTGAACAAGGGCCTGCAGATCTCCTGGACCACCGTTCCCGGCGCAACGGGATACCGGATCTCCTATGGCAGCGAGGCGTCCTCGCTCTCCAGTTCCTTCGATGTCGACGGCACTGTGTCATCCACCCGGATTCCCGGTTTGGTTAACGGAACGCCCTATTTCGTGGCAGTTTCCGCCTTGACGCAGACCAGGTTTTTTGCCGCGGTCACCGCTGTCCTCGACAGCAGCATCGGCCCCAACTTTGGACAGGCAAGCGCCAACGAAAGCTCCTATTCCCAGGAAACCAGCCAGGGGGTCGGCGTACTGCAGCAGAGCGATCGCTCCAATATCCTGCGCGATTCTCCCGAGGCCATCGCCCCCTTCCCTAACCTCCCCAACGAAGGGTGCTTCATCGCCACCGCCGCCTACGGTTGCTACTCCGCACCGCAGGTCCAGGCACTGCGCGACTTCAGGGACCGCTTCCTCCTCACCAACTCACCCGGCAGGGCCTTCGTGGCCTGGTATTACCGCTACGGCCCGCGCGGCGCTCATTTCATCAATGCCCACCCCTGGCTCAAGGCCCCGGTCCGGGTCGCGCTTCTCCCGCTGGTGGCTGGAGCTCTCGTCCTCACCGGCACCTCACCGCTGGCAAAGACCGCCCTGGTGATATGCGCCGCTCTTTTATTGGCAGTTCTATTCCGAAGGAAATTGCTGCTGCATTCCGGCAGGCGTGCCTTGAGCAAATTCACCCTGACGCTGCTGCTCATCATCGTACCGAGCCTGGCGCTTGGCGCTGAGACGCGCAGCGACCGCCCTCACTGGTCGCTGGAGTTGAAGGGGGGAGCCTTTTTCCCCGGCACAGCCAACTGGTCAAAGTTCTATGACAGTAGTTATCTGGGAGAGTATGGCGGCGCGCTGTCGTACAAGGTGTTCAGACAGGTGGAACTGGGCCTGGAAGGGAGCTACCTCAGTGCCACGGGGAAGGGGCAGCAGCCGATTCATGGCGGAGACCGCCCGGTGCAAGACAGCGAGGTGACCTACGAACTTTTCCCGCTCAACGTCTTCGTCCTCGCGCGCGGCGTTTTCAGGGAGGAGCAGTGGCTGGTCCCCTACGCAGCGGCAGGGTGGACCCGTATGTTCTACCGGCAGGAGGTCAAAGGCGGGGAAACGACTCGGGGTTCGGTGAACGGCTACCACGCCAGGGCTGGGGTCCAGCTGTTACTCGATGGTCTTGAGCCTGAATCTTCGCGGAACCTGTATCTTGATTACGGCATGCACCACACCTATCTGTTTCTGGAAGCAAAGTATCTGCGCGCCCGGGTGGATACCGTCACTACCGGATCTGTCAATATCGGCGGCACCAGCTGCCTGGGCGGATTCTTATGGGAATTCTGATCAATTGTGCGGCGTGCTGTCCGACCCGGAGCCGGGCGCGTTCATCGGATGGGCGCTCCCCACAGCAACCGAACGACCATGGGCAGCCTCCTTCAGCTTTTTCGCAACGACCTCTATGCGCTGCAAGGTATCAGCCGGAACGAGCGAGAAATCCTTGAGCAAACCGAGCCCGCTGAAGAGGAAGACGATGCCGAAGAAGGCAAGGACGGCAGTAACGATAAGGGCGGAGAGCCAGAGAGGAAGGACGGTGGCGAGAGCGGCGACCGCAGCGCCGGTGAGGGTTATCAGGGCGAACAGGAGCAGGCCTGCCCCGGCCGCGATCAGGACGGCACCCTTCTCTGCCGCATGGACCTTGCGTTTTATTTCGACGGCGGCCAGTTTCAACTCGAGAAAGACCAGAACAATGCTCTCTTCGACCAGCTCGAGGCCCAGCCTGACTATAGACTTTCCCTTCCCGACGTCTGCCATGAATACGCCTCCGGTTCCCCTGCTCCGTGTCCCGTCTGGGCAGGTCGGTGAAATGGGTCACCCGTTAGCCACGCCAAGCTTCTCCCAAACCGCAACAAGATTAAAGTTTACACATTCCGCAGCTCTCGACAAACGGAAAATGGATAACAGGCGATAACGGCCTGTCACACAAAGGAAGCTGACCATGAAAAAATCATTAAAGGGTGCCCTCCTGTCAGGGCTCGTGCTTCCCGGCGTGGGACAACTTTGGCTGAAACATTATATACGGGGTATCGCGCTGATAGGCGCCGTTTTGACAGCCACGGCCGTGATTATGACCAAAGCTGCGCAGCAGGCGTTCGCCATTCTGGAAAAAATTGAATCCGAGGGCGGTGCGGTCGACCTGGTCGCGATTGTGCATTCAGCCAGCCGCCCTTCCGCCAATTCGGGCGATTTCACCTTCAAGGCGGCTTCGCTGGTGCTGATTCTGAGCTGGATCGTCGGCATCATTGACGCATACTTACTGGGCAGAAAAAAGGACCTGGCGGACCAATCAAGGAGTCGAGCTGCCATGCACCGTGACATTCCCGATTAGCGCCCTTCCCGGATGATCCCGAGCTGCCGCGATCATCGCGCTCCGGAGCACGCACGGCAGGATAGTTCAAAAATTCCATCGACAGGAGAGCAGGATGGCCACCGTTTACAGTGCACCGAATATCACCCTGGTGAGCATTATCAGGAGCCTCCTGGAAAGGCACGGGATCAAGTGCTGGGTCAAAAACGAATTCATCTCGGCGGGGATGGGCGACATACCGCCGATCGAATGCTGGCCCCAGTTATGCGTTGAGGAGAACGATCTTCCGGAGGCAACGCGTGTGGTAGCCATGGCGCTGGCACCGGAAACCCAGGCGGCCTGGAGATGCGAGACGTGTGGTGAGGAAATCGAGGGGCAGTTCGCACAATGCTGGAAATGCGGGAGAAGCGGACCTCCCCCGGATCGATAGCGTGCCGGCAGGAAGGGGTGACGGCCGCTCTGACCATCGGAGTGGCGCGGGCCAGTTGCCTTGCCGCGAGGCAGGTTAGCGGCAAAGCGGCGCGCGGGCCAGGGAAGGAAACTGTGCAGGGCCGGCCCGGTGCAAGGTGCAGCCCTGCCGCGGGCGGAGCAGGAAAGGGACGGACGGTCAATGCGACGAAAAAAGGCCGGAGCATTTGCTCCGGCCTTTTTCTCTTTTCGCCCAGATATGTATTCTTTTAGGATTCTTCCGCGTTTCAGGATTCTTCCTCACTGAGCGGGATTATGGCTACCTTAGCCTTTCCCGCACCGAAGAATCCCAACTTCTTTGCCGCAGCCCGTGAAAGATCTATGAACGGGATGCCCTTTTTGGCGCAGCGGTCGTTGACGACAACCGTTACTTCCTTATCGTTGGCAAGGTTCTTTACCAGAACCCTGGTGCCCAGCGGGAGACTCTGATGGGCTGCCGTCATCTTGTCCGGGTGGTAACGCTCCCCGGAAGTAGTCCTTCTCCCTTGGTACCTCTTGGCATAGTACGAAGCGATGCCAATCAGCTTCTTGACCAACGATTTCTTCTGCTCTGGTGCTACACTCGTTGCTACCGTTGTTTCTACTGCCTTTTCTGCAGCCAGCAGGGGAAGCGTGTGGATCGGGAGGAGCATCAGGCAAACGACGCATATGCGCGCCATCCTGCCGCTCCGCTCGGGTGATGCCATGCGCACCTCCTTTGTTGGGCGAGGTAACTATATAGCACGCGCCCCGGGCGAAGTCAAGGGCGAATGCCCCCGTTTCACCGCAAGCATTTGATATGGCTGACCTTTTTAATGAGATCCCCCGGCTGCTGCGCCAGGCGCTGCGGGGTGTCGAGGTCGCGCCGGCCGGTCCCGGTGGTATCGTTAATGATGACCACCTCCCGGGTGGAGCCGTCCACCTCCGGGGTCGGGAAGGCGTAACGCTTCAGGACGAGCCACTTGCCGCTTTGCTCATGGAAGATCTCCGCGCCGGGAGCCTGCAGGTGCCCCTTGAGTCCGTGAGCCTCCAGGAACTGCAGGCATTCCCTCCCGACGATGTCCCGATGCGCCTTGCCGGTGAAGGTCTCCACCGCCCGGTTGAACCTGCGGATCCTGCCCCACTGGTCGGCGAGGATGAACATGTCGCTGATGCAGTCCATGGTCTCCTCCCACTCGCGCCTGATCCCCTCCATCTGGTGGAACAGGTTCTTCAGCTCCTCGTGCTTCATGTAGAGCTTGGCGTCGCTCTCCAGCAGTTCCTTCTCCAGCTGCCTCTGGTCGGTGACGTCTCGGGAGATGGCGATCAGGCAGGCTTCGCCCCGGTACTCGATAACGTCGGCGGACCAGAGGATCTCCCGGGTCTCGCCCGACTTGACCCGGAACCGGACATCGAGGTTGCGCACGTGGCCGTACTGGTTCAAGAGCCGCAGCATCACCATGCGCGCCTCCGGGTCGGCCCAGAGCTTGAGCTCCAGGGAGCTGTGCCCGGTCACCTCGGCCCTCGTGTAGCCGGTCATCTCCTGGAACGCCTCGTTCACGTCGATATAGGTCCCGTCCTGGGCGCGGGTGATGACGATGGAATCGGGGCTCGCATGGAAGGCCTTGGAAAACTTCTCCTCGGAACTGCGCAGCGCCTGCTCCGCCTCGTTGCGCCAGGTGACGTCCTGGTTGGTGCCGACCATCCGGAGGGGCCTCCCCTCGGCGTCGAAGCTCACCTCGCCCCGGGAAGAGAGGGTCCGGACGGCACCGCCGGGAAGCACGATCCTGTGGTCCATATGATACGGCTTCTTGTTAAAGAGAGCGTCGTTTATCGCCTTGATCACCCTCTCCCGGTCGTCGGGGTGCACCGCGCGCAGGAACTCCTCGTAGGTCGGGGGGGACGCCGAGTCGATGCCGAAGATGCGGAACACCTCTTCGGACCAGGTAAGGGAGTCGGTCACCACATCCCAGTCCCAGTTGCCCAGGCTGGCGATGCGTTGGGCCACGGCGAGGGTCGCCCTGCTCTGCCTCAGGGCGTCCTCCACCCGCTTCTGCGCGGTGATGTCCAGCAGGGAAACGACTGTCTCCCTGGTGTCGCCGATAGCGGCCCAGTTCCCGACCATCGGTTTGTCCTCCCCGAGCCGGTTCTTCATCCGGAGTGAAAAGCATTCCTGGCGGACGCCGGAGTCGCCCCATCTCGTGCTTCGTTTCTCCAGCATCTCCTCCTTCGACTCGTCGCAGACGAAATCGGTCCAGCGCATGCGGCCTTCCAGCTCCTCACGGCTGTAGCCGGTGATCGCCTCGAACCCCTTGTTCACCACGTGCAGGATCCCGTCGGGGAGCGTTATCGCCATGGCGGTGCCGGTGTTCTCAAAGATCGCCCGGTACCTCTGCTCCGACTCCTTGAGCAGCGCCTCCGAGCGCCTGCGGGCCGAGATGTCGCGCGTCACATGCAGGACCCTTTCAATTCCGCGCTGGGTGTCCCCTATCGGATAGCAGGAAACCTCCTGGTACACCTTCTCGCCGGCCGCAAGGTAGCTGATCTCACGGTTTGCCGGGACACCGCTCACAACGCATTGCGCCACAAGACCCAGGATCTCTTCCGGCAGCCCCTGCCTACTGATCAGGTCGGCGAAGCTCTGCCCGAGCGCTTCCTTTTCGGTGATGCCATGCGTCCTGAGGAAGATACCGTTTGCCCCGGTGATGGCCAGTTCATCCGTCTCAATGACGCAGATCGCGTCGTTTGCGGACTCAAAGAAGATGCGGGAGAGCTCATCGGACTGCCTGAGGGAGTTTTCAGCTCTCCGACGAGTCTCTCCGAGCGTCGTCACGACCAGGAAAAGCAGGGCCAAGAGAACTGAGCAGATGGTGCGCATATAAAGCTCGCGCGGGTCTTGGGTTGCAAGCCCATGGGATAACGATAGTTCGTCGAAAAACAGCGCGTCGATCACCGCATCGCCGACCCAGACCAGGATAAAAAATCCCAGGGCGATGACTATTTGCTTTTTCCATTTAAACCGCATTGACATCCGGAAAGACCTCCACAAGGCTACACGGTACCAGTTGCACGCTTCGGCAGGGGAGCGGGATAACTTGAAGCCTTGTTGAAAAAAACAGGCGGCACAGGGGCAAAAATGCTCAGGCTACGAAGAGCGGCTCGTTCGACGTCGGGATGATCCCCGCGACTGCCGCGCGCTCGAGCAGCAGCCGCACCGCGGCCTCCCCCTCGCCGCCCAGCCCCAGGGAAAAGTTGTTCACGTAGAGCGCGATATGGGCGTCGCAGACCTCGTCGCTCATCTCCTGGGAGTGGGCGCGTATGTAAGGGCGCGCCTCGCCGGGGTGGTCGAACGCGTAGCGCACGCTCTGGGCCAGGCCGCGCTCCAGTGCGAGCAGGGTTTCCTGCCCCAGGGAGCGCCGCGCGGCTATTCCTCCCAGCGGAATCGGGTGCCCGGTCTCCGCCTCCCACCACTGGCCCAGGTCGAGAACCTGGCGCAGGCCAAGGGAGGCAAAGGTGAAGCGCGACTCGTGGATGATGACGCCGGCGGCGACGGAACCGTCGGCAACCGCCCCCATGATCCTGTCGAAGGGAAGGTAGACGAGGTCGGTGAGCGACGGGTCGAAGAGCCGAAGCAGCAGGGCGGCGGTCGTGAACTGGCCGGGGAGCGCGATCCTCTTTCCCTTGAGTTGCGCGGGGTCGAGCGGTTCGCGGGCGACCAGCAGCGGTCCGCAGCCGCGCCCCAGTGCCCCGCCCGGGCGGAGCAGCAGGTAATCCTTGAGGATCCGCCCCATCAGGTGGTAGGAGACCTTGGAGACGTCCAGCAGGCCGGTGAGCGCCAGCCGGTTCAGGGTCTCCACGTCCTCCAGCCTTTCGCGGAAGCTGAGACCGCCGCACGGCACGCGCCCGTGCACCAGGGCATGGAAGATGAAAGTATCGTTGGGACAGGGGGAAAAGCCTAGGGATAACATTGCCACAAACTCCTGAAGTCGTCGCTGCGGGGCTTTCTAATCAAGCCGAGAAGTAGACGATCTTAACACAAAAAGCGTCGGGCGAAACACGAAACTTCGAGGTAGCTGAGCAGGAACTTCTGGACCTCGGCGACGGCGCGCTGCAGATCCCAGCGCGACAGGTCCCGGTCCTCTACCAGGTTGCTGATGCCGCGCACCTCGAGGAACGGAACGCCGTAGATGAGCGCCACCTGCGCCACAGCCCCCCCTTCCATGTTCTCGCAGATGCCGGGGAAGCGCCGCAACAGCTCGGCGCCCCTGCCGGAGGTGCCGCTGCAGGTGGAGACGGTGTGAAAGGGGCCGAGTTCCGCCCCCAGGCCATGCTCCCGTGCGCATCCCAGAGCTCCCGCAGCCAGTTCCCCGCAGAGCGGAAGCTGGTTGAAGAAGCGCTCCTCCCGCCCCTCGAATACCGGTATGCCAATCAGATCCAGCCCCCTCCACCCCTGCGGCGTCTCCACACCTTCATCAGGAAAACTCTCGCAGGAGGCGACAGCCAGCTCGCCGACCGACAGCCCGCTCCCCGGAAACGCGCCGCCGCACCCGGTGTTGATAAGGAGTTGCGGCGTGAAGCGCTCCAAAAGAACGGTGGCGGCGGACGCAGCGTTCACCTTGCCGATCCCGGTCACGGCGAGGATGACGTCATTCCCCCCGACGCGCCCCCGAAAGGCCGGCAGGTGACCGGCCCCGTCGAAGGGTGCGGCGGATGCCCCGTCTATCAGCAGGGAGAGCTCCATCGGAGTGGAAGCGGTGACGATGATCGGATTCATGAATCAACTCCTGAGAACGGCACTGGCGGACCGCGCCAAGTGTAACACGGCAGCGGAGTCAAGTACAACAAAGAGCGCAAAGGGGAGCTGTCTTTAAATAGGCGCTGCGGGTCAAAAAAGTTGTCAGGGCGGCCTTCCTCATGGGGAGACGTCCCCGCCGTTTCGACCAAGCTTCCGTGCGTCACTCCGGGAAAAGCCAAAGGTATCAAGGCATGCACCGGACCGCTAAGCCACCGGTTTTCCGGTCAGGTCCAATTAACAACTTCCTTTTCAAATTTTCATTGGCCTTTGCTGTTTGGAAAACGGCAACCTTTTGTTACAATGGTACAGCTTCGACGGCCGCCACCGGCCCGCGGCATCGGTTTTGAGCCAGTGGGGCTCAATTGGAGACGCGCACCGCAAGGGGCGGCAGGCGGCCCGAGACTCCAGGCAAACCGCAGCAAAGAGCGCGTTTTGGCGTGCTGCGGGAGGGGTCCGGGACCACCCTTTTTTGTTGCATAACGACGGGTCATCTAATATATTCACATAGTTTTAGCGACTTCAGCAAAAAGGGCCTTTCATGCCACGGTGGATACTTCCCATCAACATAGTACTCAGCCTGCTCGCCATCGGGGTGACGGCACTCATCGCAGCCGACCTGGTCAGCTTCAAGATTTCGGCGCTCTACCCGAGAAGCGGCCCGAAGACCGGAACCCAGCTCCCGCCGGCCGCGGCCGCGGAAGACCTGCAGAGTTTTGCGCCGATCCTGGAAAAGGGGCTTTTCGGCAAGGCGACCCAGGGGAAGCTGACCCCGATCGTCCAGGCCGGCCCGGCGCAGCATGCCGCCGCGGCAGCGCCGGCCCCGTCGGTCAGCGACCTCACCCTGCTGGGCACCGCCGTCGGCTCCTTCAGGGAGACCTTCGCCCTGGTGCTCAAAGGATCGAGTCACGAGGAGCGGGTCTTCAGGCTGGGCGAGACCGTGTTCTCCGCCGGCCCGCTGGTCTCGGTGAAAAAAGACGTAGCGGAGATCCTGGTCGGCGGGAAGAGGGTGAAAATCCTCACCCCCAATGCGGTCGCCGAGGCTGCCAAGGAGAGCGCGCAACCGGCGCAACCCGCACCGGGGCTTGCCTCGCAGACCGGGTCAGGGAACTACGTGATAGACCAGCGTGCACTGAACGCGGCCCTGGACAACATCGGGCAGGCGATGACGGATGCGCGCCTGTTGCCGAGCGTTAAGGATGGCAAGGTCGAGGGGTTCAAGGCCTCGGAGGTGAAGCCGCAGGGGATCTTCGGAACCATCGGCATCAAGAACGGTGATGTGTTGCTCAGGATGAACGACTTTCCGATTGATTCCCCGGAAAAGGCGATCCAGTCCTTCGCGTCG
>DATCHY010000483.1:0-4062 GCA_036508065.1 Geomonas sp.
ACGGGTCACCTTCATAGGGCTTCTGGCCAACCTGGTGGTCGTACCGCTCATGGGGTACGGGGCGGTGGTTGCCGGCTTCGCCTCGCTGCCGCTCAGCTTCCTCGCCCCCTATCCGGCCCAGGCTCTGCTGCAGCTCGCCGCCTGCCTGGTGCGGCTCTCCGACGCGGTGATCCTCTTTCTGGCAAAGGCACCGGCTTGGACCGGCTACTCCCCGACCCGTCTCGATCTCCTTTTCGCCTGCCTTTGCCTTTGCGCCGTAACCTTCGTGCGCCCCCGGAAGGCGGGTGGAGCCGCAGCGCTCCTGCTGCTCGTGGCTCTCACGGTCCGCGCCATCCCGGCAGGGGGCGGTGCCGACGACAGCTTGCGGCTCACTTTCCTGAGCGTTGGGCAGGGAGATGCCACCCTGGTGGGGCTTCCGGATGGCAAACATATGCTGGTGGACGGTGGCGGGAGGTTTGGCGACGACGAGATGAGGGTGGGGAGGATGCTTGCTCCGGCGCTGCACAGCCTGGGGGTGGAGCGCATTGATTTCCTGGTCCTCTCCCACGAACACCCCGACCACCTGCAGGGGGTGCTTTGGGCCGCGGCGTACTTCGAGGTGGGCGAATTCTGGGAGAGCGGGGTCCCCTCGGCGTCGCGCGAGTACCAGGAGCTCAAATGGGTGCTCGCGGCGCGTGGCATTCCGGTTCGGTCACTGACTGCGGCCCGCCCCGCTTTTGCAGCCGGGGGCGCGCTGGTCGAGCCGCTCTGGCCCCCGGCCGCCTTCGTTGCCGCTTCGGGGGACGCCAACGACAGCTCTCTGGTGTTTCGCCTGCGTCACGGCAAGGGGTCGGTTCTCTTCGCCGGCGACCTCGGTGGAGAGGCGGAACGGGAGCTGGTCGGGCGTGGGGTGCCGCTTGCCTGTTCGCTCCTGAAGGTGGCGCACCACGGCAGCAGGCACTCGTCGAGCGACTCCTTTCTCGCCGCCGCGGCCCCCAGCGCGGCCGTGATCTCGGCCGGATACGGCAACTCTTTCCGCCTGCCGGCCCCCTCCACCGTCGCCAGGCTGCAAAGGCGCGGCATCAGGGTCTATCGGACCGACCTCGACGGCACCGTGCAGGCGGTCTGCCGGCCTGACGGAAGCCTGGCCATCTCGACCCCTTGGGGGCATTTTAATTGACACCCTCAAGCCGTATCTGCTAGTTTAGGCTGGAAATCCCCTCACTTCAGCCGGCATCCAGGAGATCCATTTTCATGGAAAGGATACTTATAGTCGAAGACGACAGCTTCTTCCGGGAGGTCTTCACCGATCTGCTCAAGGAGGACGGCTACATCGTCGAGGTGGCAGCCTCCGGTGAAGAGGCCCTGGAGATGATCGCCGAAAGGGAGTACCATCTGGTGGTCACCGACCTCGTCATGCGCGACGTGAGCGGCCTTGACATCCTCTCCGCCGTCAAAAGGATGGATCCGGCGGTGGACGTGATCATGGTGACGGGGCACGCCAACGTGGAGACCGCGATTTACGCCCTGAAAAACGGAGCCACCGATTACCTGGTGAAGCCGATCAACCACGACGAGTTCCGGCACATCGTGGCCCACTGCATGGAGCAGCGCAGGCTTTTGGACGAAAACCAGGAGCTGAAAGGGCTTTTGAACCTGTTCCAGGTGAGCCAGACCATCGCCAACTGCCTGGAACTGGAGCGGATCTACCCGCTTTTGATGGATGCGTTCGCCAAGGAGGTCGGCGTCGGCCGGGGCCTCGGCTACTTCAGCGATGCCGGTCACCTGGTGCTGCACGAGGTGAAAGGGGTCGAAGCGGAGCATGCGTCCCTGCTGGGGCAGGCGGTCATCTCCGAGTGCGACCTGATCGACGACGGCGGCAATCTGGTCATACTGAAGGATTTCCTGCCGGAGGGTGAGGAATACGGCGCGGGGGTGTGCGAGGCGATGTGCCTGTATATCCGGCACAAGACTGCGCTGCAGGGGGTGATCATCCTGTTCAACGATCCCGGCAGAGAGCTCCCCCGTGAGGTGAACCGCAAGCACCTCACCTTCCTCCTGGACCAGGCCTCGCTCGCCCTGGACAACGCCGCCCGCTACAACTTCGCCAAGGACCTGCTCTACATCGACGAGCTGACCGGGCTTTACAATTACCGCTACCTGGACGTCGTCCTGGATCGGGAGCTAAAGCGCAACGAGCGCTACGGTTCCAACCTTTCCGTGCTGTTCCTGGACATCGACCTCTTCAAGATGGTGAACGATCTTTTCGGGCACCTGATCGGCAGCCGGGTGCTCCGGGAGGTGGGAGTCCTGCTCAGAAGAAGCGTGCGCGACGTGGACGCGGTGATCCGCTACGGCGGGGACGAGTACACCCTCGTGCTGGTCGAGACCGGGATGGAGGGGGCGGCGGTGGTCGCCGAGCGCATCAGGCGCACCGTCGAGGAGCACACCTTTGCCATGGGGGACGGCCTCGCCATCAAGCTCACCGTGAGCCTTGGCTACGCCTGCGCGCCGGATGACGCGACGACCAAGACGGAGCTCCTGGAGCTGGCGGACCAGGCGATGTACCGGGGCAAGGCCGGCGGGAAGAACATGGCGTTCCACGCGCTGCCGGCAAACGTTACCCCTGCCGTTTGAATCGCAAGCAGCGACCCACAGATCCCCACTCTACTTTTCCGACTTTCCTAACCTCTTGAGCAAACTCCCCCTCGCCTCCGGGTGTATAGACCGGAGGGCGAGGGGGAAAGTCTCCGCGCCAGCTGCCCCTTGTCCCCGCAGGTACGCAGGACACACTTTTTTTATACCTTCTTCGTGCCGGAAGATGGTAGTATCTGTCCCTTCCCTGGGCTGTTATACATATTAAATTTTCTCCCTCTGGCATAAGAAATCCTTAAGGATTGGCCGGGGGAGGCTTGATGCATTGCAAAACCGACTCGGTTGGAAATGATCTGGCAAGGAGACGTGACACGTGGCGATAAACGGTGTGAAAGGGTTCAACGACATACTCCCTGGCGAAGTGGAGAAATGGCAGCATATCGAGGCGACGGCGCGCCGGGTCTTCGAGCTTTACGGGTTTTCGGAAATACGGATTCCGATCCTGGAGAAGACGGAGCTCTTTAGCCGCTCCATAGGGGACGCGACCGACATCGTTGAAAAGGAGATGTACTCCTTCGAGGACAAGGGCGGCAACCGGGTCACCATGCGCCCGGAGGGGACCGCCTCGGTGATGCGCGCCTTCATCGAGCACAAGATGCACGCCCTGGACCCGGTGGCCCGGCTCTACTACATGGGGCCGATGTTCCGCTACGAGCGCCCGCAGAAGGGGCGCTACCGCCAGTTCCACCAGATCGGCGCCGAGGTGACCGGCGTCGCCGCACCCACGGTCGATGCCCAGGTGCTGACCATGCTGAGCCATTTTTTCGCGGAGCTGGGGCTTACCGAGCCCTCCCTGCAGATCAACTCGCTCGGCTGCCCCGCCTGCCGGCCGCTCTACCGCGAGGCTCTCAAGAGTTTCCTTCTGAGCCGGATCGAGCTGCTGTGCGAGGACTGCGACAGGCGCTACCAGACCAATCCGCTGCGCGCGCTGGACTGCAAGTCACCCGGCTGCCAGGAGGCGACCAAGGGTGCCCCCTCCATGCTCGACTACCTCTGCCCTGACTGCTCCGACCATTTCGACAAGACCAAGGGCTTCCTCGACCTGGTGGGCACCAAGTACAGCATCAACGAAAGGATGGTGCGCGGCCTGGACTACTACACCCGCACGACTTTCGAGATGGTGACGAGCCTTCTGGGCTCCCAGAGTGCTGTTGCCGCGGGAGGGCGCTACGACGGCCTGATCAGCGACCTGGGCGGGCCTGCGCTGCCGGGGATCGGTTTCGCCATCGGGGTGGAGCGGGTGGCGCTGCTGCTGGCGGAGCAGGAGTTCAAACGGCGTCCCGATCTCTTCATCGCCGCCATAGGCGAGGCGGCCCACGCCGAGGCGTTCCGGCTCATGACGGCGCTGCAGCGCGGGGGCGTCGCGGTGGAGCTCGATTACGAGGGGAAGAGTCTCAAAAGCCAGATGCGGCGCGCCGACAAGTTCAA
>DATCHY010000484.1:0-4206 GCA_036508065.1 Geomonas sp.
CCGATGTCGATTGCAACAGCGATGACGCGGCAATAACCGAGGCGATCATTTCCATGGCGCACAGCCTGAAACTGCGGGTTATCGCCGAAGGGGTGGAAAACGGCCGGCAACTGCAGTTCCTCAGGGAGCGAAACTGCGACGAGGTGCAGGGTTACTACCTGGCGCTGCCGATGCCGGCGCACGAGATCACCGGTTTTCTGGAAAGCACGCAGAGAAAAAGCACCGTGATGCTGCAACGGCACGGTGAGTTGGGAAACGGGCCGGCACGCCAGAGCGGTCACAGCGGCAATGCCGCTCCTTGCTCTGGACGTTTATCCGTGGCGGAAGATTGATGCAGATCAGAAATGACTTGATTCAAGCGGGACCCGGGACGACCGGGTAACTGCAAAAGGAGAAAAAATGATGCAGAAAAACATCTTCAGGAAACTGGTCCTGCTGCAGTGTGCGGCAATCCTTTCCTTCAGCGCGCACGCCGTATATGCGGGGGTTGATGTCAACATCAACCTGGGCGTCCAGCCGCGCCAGGTCTACGTACCGGAACCTGCCTACGTACCGCAGCCGGTCTACGCACAGCCCGTCTACGCACAGCCCGTGGCAGTCATCAATGTGGAAGAGGATATCCAGTTTGTCTATCCGGACTCCCTGGGATTCTACGTTGCAGTGGGTGTCCCTTACGATCTGATCTATCTGCAGAACAGCTACTTTCTCTTTCGCGACGGCCGTTGGCTCAGGGCGCCCAACAGCCGCGGCCCCTGGGTGGCACAGAGGAACCGCGATCTCCCGCCGTCGCTGCGCAGGTACCGGGTGGATCGGATACGTGAATTCCGCAACAGAGAGTACGTGATTTACAATCGCGACCGGGATCACTACCGCGGCAAGCATTTCCGCTCCGACAAGGAACAGTGGAAAGAGCATCGCAAGGATGTGAAGGAACAGCGCAAGGACGAGAAGCGCTATGAGAAAGAAGGGCGCAAGGAAGAGAAGCGCTATGACAAGGAGCAGCGCAAGGACGATAAGCGCTATGACAAGGAGCAGCGCAAGGACGATAAGCGTTCAGAGAAAGAGGACCGCCGTGAGCACCGCGAAGGTCGCGGCGACTAGTAGCAGGCTGGAGCGGGGGAGGGTGCTCTCTGAGTAAGGAGGCCGGATGGAAAAGGTAATCATCAACCGCTGCGCCTGGGCCGGCAGCGATCCCATTTACCGCGACTATCACGATGCGGAATGGGGCGTGCCGGTGCACGATGACCGCCTGCTCTTCGAATTCCTGGTTCTGGAAGGGGCGCAGGCCGGCCTTTCCTGGATCACCATCCTGAAGAAGCGCGAGGCCTACCGGCGCGCCTTCGCCGGCTTCCATCCCGAAGTGGTGGCGGATTTTGGCGAGTCGCAGCTGGCGCAGTTGCTTGCCGACCCCGGTATCGTCCGCAACCGCCTCAAGCTCTCCTCGGCGCAGCGAAACGCCCGTGCCGTACTGGCGCTCCAGGAGGAATTCGGCTCATTCGGCGCCTACCTCTGGCGCTTCGTGGACGGGATGCCGCTGCAAAACGCCTGGCGCTGCCACTCCGAGCTGCCGGCCACGACCGGGGTGTCCGACGCGCTTTCCCGCGACCTGAAGCAGCGGGGTTGCAACTTCGTCGGGAGCACCATCTGCTACGCCTTCATGCAGGCGGTCGGCATGGTGAACGACCATATCGTCGGCTGCTTCCGCTGGAAGGAACTCGGCGGGCGCTGAACCATTTCCGTCGTGGTTATCCCCGTTTATCGGGGGAGGGAGCAATCCCTCCCCGATTTTTTATTCAGCTCCAGAACCGTGAATGGTGAATGGTGAATGGTGAATGGTGAATGGTGAATGGTGAATGGTGAATGGTGAATGGTAGCAGCGGCTGCTAGGATGCGGAAATAACCTTCGCCAGACACATTGCATACCGGGTAGAGACGCATTGCATGCGTCTCAGTCTTTTCAAACCCTGGCGGCATCGTCTTTCTTAATCTTAATCTGTCTAAAGGAGATTCCATGTTTCGTCGCACCAAGATAGTTGCTACCGTGGGCCCCGCCTGCGATTCCGAGGAGAAGATCAACGCCCTGATGGAGGCGGGGGTCGACATGTTCCGGCTCAATTTCTCACACGGAGACCAGGCCGCGAAATCGACCATCATCCGCATCATCAGGGAGCTCTCGCGCCGGCGCGCGCGTGCCGTCGCCATTCTGGGAGACCTGCAGGGGCCGAAGATCCGCACCGGCCTGATGCAGGGGGGCTCCCTGGAGCTGGTCGCCGGGAGCGAGGTGACCATCACGACCCGCGAGCTGCTCGGCTCCGGGGATACCATCCCGACCATCTACCAGGGGCTGCCTGGGGATGTGGTGCCGGGGGACCGGATTCTTCTGGACGACGGGCTGATGGAGCTCCGGGTGCTCGGCGTGGCCGGTCAGGACGTGCGCTGCGCCGTGGTGAGCGGTGGCCTTCTCAAGGACCGCAAGGGGATCAACCTCCCCGGGGCGAAGGTCTCGGCTCCGGCCCTGACCGAAAAGGACCGGGAGGATCTCCATTTCTGCATCGTCGAGCAGCTCGATTACG
Organism: Geomonas sp.; assembly: GCA_036508065.1. Lineage (GTDB taxonomy): Bacteria > Desulfobacterota > Desulfuromonadia > Geobacterales > Geobacteraceae > Geomonas. The sequence continues at coordinate 2,574 of DATCHY010000484.1, forward strand.
TTGCCCTCTCCTTTGTCCGGCAGGCCTCGGATGTCCTGGAGTTGAAGGGGATCCTGGAGCGCCACCAGTCGCAGCTGCGCGTCATCTCGAAGATCGAGAAGCCCGAGGCGGTCGTCGATTTCGACGCCATCCTGCAGGTCTCCGACGGGATCATGGTGGCCCGCGGCGACCTCGGTGTGGAGATCAGCCCCGAGAAGGTTCCCCTGATCCAGAAGCGCATCATCCGCAGCTGCAACGAGGCGGGGAAGCCGGTGATAACCGCCACGCAGATGCTGGAGAGCATGGTGTACAACCCCCGGCCGACCAGGGCTGAGGTCTCGGATGTGGCGAACGCCATCCTCGACGGGACCGACGCCATCATGCTCTCGGCCGAGACCGCCTCCGGGAAGTATCCGATCGAGGCCGTCTCCATGATGGTGCAGGTGGCGCGCGACGTGGAGGGTGACCCGCAGCTGAAGCGCCAGGTCTTTCACCCGATTCCCGAGCTGGACGGCTTCCCCTGTCTGGCTGAGGTGATCGGGCAGGCCGCCTGCCGGGTGGCCGAGGGGGTGGGCGCCGCCGCCATCCTCGCCTTCACCCAGACCGGGAGCACCGCGGCGCTCGTTTCGAAATACCGGCCGTCGCTCCCCATCTTCGCCGTCACCCCCTCCCGGGAGGTGCGCCGCAGGCTCGCCCTTTACGCCGGGGTCCATTCCCTCCGGGTCGACATCGAGGGTGACACCGAGGCGCAGATCCGTGCGGTGGAGGAAGCTGTCCTTGCCACCGGGTGGCTCAAGAAGGGGGACGTGGTGGTGATCACCATGGGGAGTCCGCTGTCGTCCCCGGGTACGACCAACCTGCTGAAGGTGCACCGTCTGGAGACCCAGGATTTCTACGCAACGCTATGAACCTGGGGGAAATCGTTAAGACGTTGAGTTGTTCCGACGTCCGCTTGGGCATTTTCATAGTTCGTACAAAAAGAGGGCCGGCCCGGTTGCCGCCCTCTTTTTGCTCTTCCGGTTCTCCGACTTTCCGACTTTCCGACTTAACGACTTAACGACTTAACGACTTAACGACTTAACGACTTTCCGGCTTCCTCGTTTGCCTTGACTATATCCATAAATGCGGATATAGTTTCCCCCATGGAAAATATTGCATTCATCTTTCAGTCACTGGACGACGGTACGCGCCTGCGTATCATGGCCCTGCTTCTTGAGGAGGACGAACTCTGCGTCTGCGACCTGGTGGCGGTTCTGCAGTTGCCGCAATCGACCGTGTCGAGGCAGTTGTCCCTGCTCAAAAATGCCGGTTGGCTCAAGGACCGCCGCGAGGGGCTCTGGATCCATTACTCCATCAACAGGTCGCTGGCGCCGATCCAGCAGTTCATCGTTCCCGTGCTGGGCAATTTCCTTCCCGTGACCACAGCCGCCAGGGAGGACCTGGCGAGGCTCAGAAGCCGCGGGGAAGGGGGCGGCTGCGCCTGAATGGTAGCCCGTCTTCGCTTGGGGCCGTGCGGCAGAACACTCGCGCGCTGCATCTGCAATATCGGATTTAAGGAGCTGACATGAAGCAAAAGGTACTCTTTCTCTGCACGCACAACTCCTGCCGCTCCCAGATGGCCGAGGGGATCGTCAACTCCGATCTGGGCGAGCGT
>DATCHY010000485.1:0-3371 GCA_036508065.1 Geomonas sp.
GTTCACCGCAAAAATGCGCACATCCGGATCCGCGTCCGCCAAAAGCATGCCCATGATAGGCGCGACCTCGTCCGGCAGAAGCTTCATCGCCTCAATGGCCTCGTTGCGAAGCGAAGCATCCTCGCTTCTCAGGCACTCCACCAGACCGGCCACCGCCTGTTCGTCGGCCCGTTTGGTCAAGGTGGTCAGGATTATTTCCCGCACCGAGGAGTCAGCCTCACGCCCCAACAACTCGACAAGAGCGTCCGACACGTCAGGGCAGTCGGCCAGGTCTTTAACCGCCCAACGCCGTGCTGCCGGACTTGGGTCGGAAAGCTGCCTAAGCAGGGTGGAGCAGTCCCGCCCCTGTTTCCGTTCGTCCCGTTCTATCACTTCGCTGCTGGGTTTTTTCACAATCGGCATGGTGTTCCTCGCTATCAATTTTGAATGTTGGATTTAATCCAAAATTCAAAATCAAAAATTCAAAATTGTTTTTCCTGATTTTAGCGTCCGGCCCAGGTATTAATCTGATTGGCTATTTTTTCTGACGGCAATACCACACTGGCCCCGCCGCGCTTGATGAGTTCAGCCGGCATGCCAAAGACCACGGCGGACGCTTCCGACTCGGCTATGGTGCGCCCGCCCCGCTTTTTTATCTCGGCGAAGGCGTCGGCACCGTCGTAACCCATTCCGGTAAGCATGACCGCCATCAGGTTTGCCGGGTCGCAGAATTCCAGCGCGGAGCGTCCCATCAGCTCCACCGACGGGTGCCACATGAACCCGTTGTGTTCAGGCTTGGCCAGCACGGTCAGTTTTCCGTTTCGCTGCCCCAGCACCATGTCGGCCCCGCCTTTGCCAATATAGATGGTGCCTGGTTCCAGCGGCATCGGCTGGGAAGCCTCCACGACGTTCAGATGACAAAGCCCGTTCATACGCTCCGCAAAGGGGCGGGTGAAGGCAGGTGGCATGTGCTGGGCCACCAATATCGGCCAGGGGAAATCCTGCGGCAGCAGGGGCAGAATATCCTCAAGGGTGCGCGGTCCGCCGGTCGAGACACCTATCAGCACCACCCCTTCTCCGGCAAGCCCGCGCCGCACGGCAACGGGTCGGGGTGCCGGTTTTTCCCGCTCCTCGCGCAGCCGCTGTGCCAGTCCCCTGACGCCATTTGCCTTGATCCTGGCGCGGGAGGCGCCGCGGACCTTGGTCACCAGTTCCTTGCTGATCGAGTCGATGGTGAGCGAGATCGTGCCGCCCGGCTTGGTAACAAAATCAACCGCGCCGAGATTCAGGGCCTCAAAGGTCGCCAGCGCCCCCTTCTCGGTGAGCGAAGAGACCATGACCACCGGTACGGCACGCTCCGCCATGATGAGGGAAAGCGCGGTAAGGCCGTCCATCTCGGGCATGTTGATGTCCAGCGTCACCACGTCAGGCTTGAAGTCGCGGTTCGCCTCCACAGCCTCGGTGCCGTTACGCGCCTGGCTGATGAGGAAATCGCCCTGGGCCTGAAAAAGATTGGTCAGATGGCGGCGCATAAGCGCCGAGTCATCGACGATAAGTAGTTTGATCATAGCTTCGGTCTCTCCAGCTGATACATGCACACCCTCCCCCGCCAGGGGGGAGGGAGGTTTTGGCACTGGGTGGGGGCATTTTTGTTACGCCGCCAGTTTGGCCATACCGGCCAGGTCCCGTGTTTCTATCAGGTTTGACGGTTCGATCAGCTGTATCATCCGTTTCTGTTTCTCCAGGTTGGCCATGCGCGCCAGGAGCTTGGCTTGGTCAGAGGAGAGGTGGGGAGCAGGTTCAATAGTGCTCTTGTGGATCATGAGCACCTCGGCCACCGAATCGACGATGAATCCGGTCCTCGCCCCTTCGATCAGAAAGACCATGACACGCTGCCGGTCGCTGCGCTCCACCGCCGGCATCCCCAGGCGACGCCTGAGATCTATCACCGGCAATACGGCTCCCCGCAGGTTGATGACCCCCTCCACAAAGGGTGGCGCCTTGGGAACATGGGTCAATTCTTCGGGCACGCGCACGATCTCCTGTACGCTATCGATGGGGACTCCGAACTCTTCCTTGCCGAGCCGGAACACCACCACCTGCTCGTCGTCGTCGGAAGTTCCATCTTCCTCATCGGATTCGTTTTCCCGGCTGTTGTCTTCGTTCATGGTCGCCACGGTTGTCAGGGCCTCCTTTACGGCGGAATGCCGGAACAGGTTGTCCGCCGAGATGATGGACACCAGCCGCTTGCCGTTGTCCAATCGGCAGATTCCGGAGATGTCGGCCATCTCCCCATCTTGCGCGAGCAGTTCCGGCATGGCGTCCACGTCGGACTTTGCCACGCGCAGTACCTCGTTGACGCTGTCCATCACGATGCCGACCGAGGAGGACCCGAGCGAGACCACCACAATACGGCTGTGGTCGTCGTTTTCACGGCTGGGGAGGTCGAACATGCGGCGCAGGTTGACCAGGGGGAGCAGACGGTTACGCAGAGTCATGATCCCCATGACGTGGGAAGCCGAATGAGGGACGTGGATGATCTCCTCCGGTATCTGCACGATTTCCTGCACTTCTTCGATGGCCATGGCATATTCCTGGTCAGCCACTTCGAAGCTTACCAGTTGCAACTCGTCGCTTGTTTCCTCTTCTTCATCCATGTCGCAGCCGGCTGCAAGACCGGAGGTCATGCCGGAATGTTTGGCGACGCTTGCTATTTCCGAAAATTCCTGGGCGATCAGCTTGGCGAAATCTAGCACCATGATCATGGCGTGCCCGCCAACATCCTTGATCAAACCGGACAGGAGATCCGTGTTCACGGTGCCCCGGATGGACTCGACCCCCTCGATCTTGCCCGGTTCCACACCTACGACACTGGCCACCCGGTCGACGACGAATCCCAGCGGTTGCCCGATGTCGATCACGACGGCACGCGTGGCGTCGTTGTATTCGCTTTCCTCGAAGCCGAAGATTCGCCTGAGGGAAATAATCGGCAGCACCTTGCCGCGCAGGTTGGCCAGCCCCTCCAGCGAGCGAGGCGCCAGGGGCACCTTCACAACTTCGGGCACCCGGATGATCTCCTGCACCGGCGCCATATCCACAGCAAAGACCTCATCCCCTGCGATGAAGGTGACAAACATGCGGGTATCCGACTCCTGGCCCTCAAGGGCGTCATCGTCGTGAGGTCGAAGAGTCTCTTGTTCTTCCGGAATAACTTCGTCTATTTTTTCTTTGGTTTTCTTTTCCTTTGTCATCTGGTCACACTCCTATTAAGCGCTTTGCAGTTCATCGGCAAGGGAAGCGATCTCCTCGATGGCAGCGGCCAGCTCTTCGGCGCCCTGGGACTGCTGCTTGGCGGCAGCGGCGGCCTCGGTCGCGGCCTTGTCGGCCTCCTG
>DATCHY010000486.1:0-2750 GCA_036508065.1 Geomonas sp.
CGCATAAACGATCCGGTCCCCTTTGGGCGACCAGCGCGGCGTCACGTTGTAGGCGCCGCTCGTGGTGAGGCGCCGGGGGTTGCCCCCGTCGGCATCCATGACGAAGAGCTGGGGTTTTCCCAAGCGGTCCGAGACGAACACGAGCTTGCTGCCGTCGTGCGACCAGGCCGGCGATACGTCGATGGCGGGATTGCGCGTCAGCCGCGCCAGCTCCTTCCCCTCCTTGGAGATGAGGTGGATCTCGGAGTTGCCGTCCTTGGTCAGGACCAGGGCGATCCGGCTGCCGTCCGGGGCATAGGCGCCCATGGCGTTCAGCCCGGGGCGTGCCGAGATGCGCGCCTCGGCCCCGGTGAACAGTTCCCGCCGGTACAGGTCGGGGTTTCCCTTCTTGTAGGAGGTGTAGATGATCTCCCTCCCCGAGGGGGCGAACTCCGGGTTGAGGTTGATGGAGCCGTTATGGGTGACCCGCTGCGGATTGCGGCCGTCGTAGTCCATGACGAAGATCTCCTTGTTGCCGGAGAGCTTGGTGACATAGGCAATCTTGCCGGTGAAGGGCCCCTTCTCGCCGGTGAGGGCGCGCAGCACCTCGTCGGAAAAGGCGTGCCCCATGCGGCGCAGCTCTTTCAGGCCGCCGGTGTAGCGCTTGGCGGCCAGCTCGCGGTTCAGCACGGGATCGAAGAGACGGCACTCCAGGGTGAGCCCGGTGCCGTTCACCGCGTAGGCGGTCTTCAGCACCAGGTCGGCTCCCGCCGTGCCCGCGCCGGGTGCCGCGACGCTGAATGAGCCGAAAAGCCCCAGATCGAAGCCGAACAGATCGGCAAGCTCGCGCCCCAACTCCGGGGCGGCCGGACCGGAGAGCACCGTCGCGGGGGCAATGGAGAGTTGCAGCTTGCGGCCAGCCGGGGCGGTGACGTCGAGGTAGCCCTCGGCCGCCCGGGAAGGGTGCGGCGCCAGGAGAAGCAGCAGAAGCAAAAGGAGAATTTTCATGGTACCACGACCCCTTCCGGCTTGAAGCGAAACACGCGCTCGAACGGCAACCCGCCCGGGGGCGGCTTGAACGACCGGCCCGCAAGGGCCACCGCCCTGGCGACTGCGTCATCGAAAAGCGGGTCGCCGGAGTTCCTTTCCACGCGGTAGCTGGTGATCCGGCCGTCGGGCCCGATGCTGATCCTGACCAAGACCTGCGGGGCTCTGGTCTGGGAGGCCATCACCTCCCTGAAGGCGTCCTTCAGCCGGGACTGGATGTAGGAGGAGTAGTCGCTCCCCGCCTCGGTCCCCTTCGCGCCCGGCATGCCGACGGCCTTGCTGCCGCCCTTGCGGAGCCGGGCCAGCACCGCGGCCTGGCGCTTGTCCTCAGCCAGCCGCTCGATTTTCTCCAGCCGCTCGCTGAACTCCCGGCCGTCATCGACGGGCGCCGGCTTCTCGGCCTTCCCCTTCGCCGGGGGAGGGAGCTTCGCCTTGGGTTTCGCCGCCGGCAGGGCCATGGCGGCGGCCGCAGGTCTTACCGGCGCCGGAGCGGCCGGGGCCTTCTGGGCCTGTTCCTCGGCCGGAGCGGGAGTGCCAGCTTGCGGCGAGGCGACCGGAAGGGTCACCATATCAACGTAGGTGACCGGTTCTTCCGACGGGTTGAACACCGGGGGAGACTGGAACCAGATGATGAGTGAAAAGAGAGCCAGGTGGCAGAGGAAGGATAGCGTGAACATCCCCCAGGGCCCCGGGTATTTCCTGTGAGGTATCATTTCCGCTGGGTGGACTCCGTGACCATGCCGAGTCGTTCGACGCCCGCCCCTTTGATCTGGGCCATCACCTGCACCACCTCGCCGTAGGGGACCGAGCTGTCCGCCTTCAGGAAGACCTCGCGCTTAGCCCTGCCGGCGAGCATGGAGTTGAGCTTCTCCTTCAGCTGGTCGCCCGGGACCTCGCTGCCGTTGATCGAGGTCCTGCCGGACTTCTCGATCGAAACCACCAGCGTGTCCTCCTTGGGGGCCAGCGCCTTACCCTCCGACTTCGGGAGGTTCACCTGGACCCCCTGCTGCATCATCGGTGCGGTCACCATGAAGATCACCAGCAGCACCAGCATGACGTCCACCAGAGGGGTGACGTTAATCTGCGACATGGTGCCGCGGTCGCCGTTGTCCCTGTTGCCGAACTCCATCGTCTATCTCCCCGTGAAGTTGCGCTGTACGATGTTGAGAAACTCGGTCGAGAAACTGTCCATCTCCGAGATGAGCACCTTTATCTTGTGCTGGAAGTGGTTGTACCCCATGACGGCGGGAATTGCCGCGACGAGCCCTATGGCCGTCGCGATCAGCGCCTCGGCGATGCCGGGAGCAACCACGGCGAGCGAGGCGGAGCCCGACTGGCCGATCTTCTCGAAGGCGGACATGATGCCCCAGACCGTGCCGAACAGGCCGATGAAGGGGGCGGTCGCGCCGGTGGTCGCCAGGAAGGTGAGGTACTTCTCCAGCCGGGTGATCTCGGAGGTGGTGGCCCGGCGCAGGGAACGGGCGATGTTGTCGACCCCGCCCAGGTCCGTGCTGATGATGTTCGGGTCCGCCTTCTCCTCCACCTTTGCCTGCAGCTTTTTCAATTCGCCGTGTCCCTCGCGGAACAGGACCGCGAGTGGCGAGTTGTCGAAGCGGTCCAGTTGGGAGTTGATCGAGTCGAAGGTCTTTGCCTTCCAGAAGAACTCCAGGAACCGCTCCGAGGCGCCGTTGGCCCGGTAGACCTGAAGCAGCTTGTAGAAAATG
>DATCHY010000487.1:0-4173 GCA_036508065.1 Geomonas sp.
CCCCGGCGATCCAGCAGCGTCTGGAGGTTCTCTTGGAAAGAACGGAGGGACGGCGCTTGGTAACAAGCAAGACCGGCAAGTTCCTTACCTCCACCGGTTTTTACAAGGAGTGGGTCAAGGCGGTGGCGGCATCCGGGGTCAGGTATCGGGTACCCTATACCACGCGGCACACGTTCGCCGCATGGAGCCTTATCATCAACGTCGAGCCCCTGCGACTGCACAAGCTCATGGGGCACGGCAGCAAGAAGATGGTGTATGAGGTCTACGGGATATACGTGGAGAGGCTGGAAGAGGACCGGGAACAGATCGCGGTCTTCTTCGGGGAAGATTTTACCGTGCCGGAAACGAAAAAGCCCTGACCTGCAAAAGCGAAAGCTTTAGCGAAAGTCAGGGCCAAATCTAAAGAATCACGAATGATTCTTTGTAGTTATATGGAGCGGGAAACGGGATTCGAACCCGCGACCTTCAGCTTGGGAAGCTGACACTCTACCACTGAGTTATTCCCGCTCAACAGAGTGGTCTTTGTACCGCGAACCGCCCCTCTTTGTCAATGATTTTCTCGCCTCTCCCCGACCATACTGAGCTGGTAAAGGCTTCTACTGGCAGTTAGCGCGGCGAGCTCATGACGAGCTTGGAAAGCATCTTTTCGGCCACGGCGCGACCGGATACCTGGTAACTGCCGCTCGCTATCTGCGCCTTGACTTCTTCTACACGGTTGACCCGCACGTCCTGCCGGCTCTGTGACGACGGAGCTACCGGTATGTAACTGGAAAGCTCGACCTTGTCGGCACCTGCGTGCTGCTTGGCAACGGCCTCACCTTGAGCTTCCGCCGGCTCGGACTTTTCAGTCCGCCCACCGACGAGGTAGGCTACTGCTGACTTCTGATTCAATTCATCTATTTTCATCCGATCCGCCCCTCGCAAATTACATATATATAGCTCATCGACATGACTGCAATAAAACTTTAACGTTTTTCTATTGCTGGTCGTTTCCACCAAAGACCGGCAGCCTCAACAGGGAAGGGAAGTCTTCCACGACGTAATCCGCCCCGGCCAACTCGGAAAGGGCGCCGTAGCCGTAACTGCACCCGACGGTCACTACTCCGGCGCCGCCTCCCGCGGCCACGTCGTTGATGCTGTCCCCGACCAGGGTGCACTCCCGGGCCGCCACGCCGAATTGCCTGAGAAGGGCCAGAACCGGCTCCGGCGAAGGCTTCCGGTAGGGGAGCGAATCTGCCCCGAACACGGTCGGAAAGAACCGCTCGAGGCCGAGCCGGGATAGCACCTCGCGGCAGAGGGCGATGTTCTTGTTGGACAGGACGCAAAGGGCAATGCCCGAGTCTTCCAGCGCCTCCAGGGTCTCGACCACGCCCGGATAGATCCGCGTCTTGTCCGCTATGTGCGCGAGGTTGTAGCCGAGAAAGAGATCCAGCCCCTTCTCGACCTGCCCGGGGAGCGCTCCGGGAAGCGCGCGCTCGACCAGCGACCTCGCGCCCTGCCCCACCAGCCTGCGTATCTCCTCGGCGCTGAACGGGGAAAGACCGAAGCTGACCCGCATATGGTTCGTCGCATCGGTGATGTCCGGCAGCGAGTCGATCAGCGTGCCGTCCAGGTCAAAGATGAGTAACTTCATCGGCAACATGCCCCCGGTACTGAAGGTTTTTTCTGCGACCCAAAATGAAAAATCGCGGCAACCCGGCATGTTGTGCCCGGCTACCGCGATTCATTAATGCAAGAATCGGTCCCCCGTCAAGGGAGCGCTGATTATTCCCACTCGATGGTTGCAGGGGGCTTCTGGCTGATGTCGTAAACGACCCTGTTGATACCCTTCACTTCGTTGCAGATACGCGAGGAGATGCTGCCCAGGAGCTCGTAGGGGAGCTTTACCCAGTCCGCGGTCATGCCGTCCAGGGAGTTCACCGCACGCAGTGCGCAGGTCCATTCGTAGGTCCTGGCATCCCCCATGACGCCGACCGTCTTCACCGGCAGCAGTACGGCAAATGACTGCCAGATGTCGCGATATAGCCCAGCCTTCCTGATCTCTTCGATTACGATGGCGTCCGCCTCGCGCAGGATGTCGAGCTTCGCCGCGCTGAGTTCGCCGATGACGCGGATGGCAAGCCCCGGTCCCGGGAACGGCTGACGGTAGATCACCTCGTCCGGCATGCCGAGCTCCTTGCCCAGAAGCCTCACCTCGTCCTTGAACAGCTCGCGGACCGGCTCCAGCAGCTTCAGATTCATCTTGTCGGGGAGCCCGCCCACGTTGTGGTGGCTCTTGATGACGGCGGAGGGACCCTTGGTGGAAACGGACTCGATCACGTCCGGGTAGAGGGTGCCCTGCGCCAGGTAGTCGACCTGGCCGAGCTTCTTCGCCTCTTCCTCGAAGAGGTAGATGAACTCGTTGCCGATGATCTTGCGCTTCTGCTCGGGATCGGAGACCCCGGTGAGCTTGTCGAGGAAGCGGTCGGTCGCCTCCACGTAGTCGAGGTTGATCTTGAAGTGCTTGGTGAAGAGGTTCACGACCTTCTCGGCCTCCCCTTTCCTGAGCAGGCCGTTGTTCACGAAGACGCAGTGCAGCTGGTCGCCGATCGCCCGGTGGATCAGCACCGCGACGACCGCGGAATCCACCCCGCCGGAAAGGGCGCAGAGCACCTTGCCGGTGCCGACCTTCTCGCGGATCGAGGCGAGCTCGGTCTCGATGAAGTTCGCCATGGTCCAGGTCGGCTTGGAGCCGCAGATGTTGAACAGGAAGTTGCCGATCATCTCGTCGCCGCGCGGCGTGTGGACCACCTCCGGATGGAACTGCACCCCGAAGAACTGGCGCTTCTCGTCCTTCATGGCCGCAACCGGGCAGCCGTCGGTATGGGCCATCAGCTGGAAGCCCTCGGGCATCGCCTCGATCCGGTCGCCGTGGGACATCCAGACTTCGGCTCCTCCGGTAAAGCCGGCGAAGATCCCGCTGGCGCCGTCCAGCGACAGCGTGGCACCACCGAACTCGCGCTTGTCGCAGCGCTGCACCCGGCCGCCCAACTGCTGGGTCATGAGCTGCATCCCGTAGCAGATGCCGAGGACCGGGATCCCCAGGTCGTAGATCCCGAGATCCGAGAGCGGTGCGTCCTTGTCGTAGACGCTGGACGGGCCGCCGGAGAGGATGATCCCCTTCGCGCCGAAGGCCTTGATCTTCTCGAGCGCCATGTTGTACGGGTGGATCTCGCAGTAGACGCTCTGCTCCCTCACCCGCCTGGCGATCAGCTGGGTCACCTGGGAACCGAAGTCAAGGATCAGCACCTTTTCGGAATGTATATCGATGGTCATGAATGGGTATCCTTTCGGGGAAAGCGTTAAAAGCGTCACCACAGAGGGCCACAGAGGATAACCGGAGAGTACCACAGAGGAAAAACATAAGAGTCTTAAGGTTTAAACCCTTCCTTTGCTTTTCCTCTGTGTGCCTCTGTGACTATCCTCTGTGTCCTCTATGGTTAATGCTCTGTGGTTAATGCTTGTGATTATTTCTCGACGCGGTAGTTCGGGGCCTCTTTGGTGATCATGACGTCGTGCACGTGGGACTCCTTGAGCCCTGCACCGGTGATCCTCACGAAGCGCCCGTTCTGCTGCAGATCGGCGATGCTCCGGCTCCCGGTATACCCCATGCCGGCGCGAAGCCCGCCCATCAGCTGGTGCACGTTGGCGCCGAGAGGTCCGCGCAGCGGCACCATCCCTTCGATCCCCTCGGGTACCAGCTTCACGTCGCTGTCCACTTCGCTTTGGAAGTAGCGGTCCTTGCTCCCTTCCTTCATGGCGCCTATGGACCCCATGCCGCGGTACCCCTTGAAGGCGCGCCCCTGGTACAGGATGGTGTCGCCGGGGGACTCCTCGGTCCCGGCGAAGAGGGAGCCGATCATGATCACGTCGGCGCCGGCCGCCACCGCCTTGGTTATGTCGCCGGAAAACTTTATGCCGCCGTCAGCGATGAGCGGAATGCCGTACTTCTTGGCGATCCTGGAACACTCGGCGATCGCCGTTATCTGCGGCACCCCGATACCTGCGACGACGCGTGTGGTGCAGATGGAACCGGGCCCTATGCCGACCTTGATGGCATCGACGCCGGCCTTGATGAGCGCCTCCGCGGCGTCGGCGGTGGCGATGTTCCCAGCCACCAGCTCGATCCCGGGG
>DATCHY010000488.1:0-4045 GCA_036508065.1 Geomonas sp.
AGATGTTGAAGCTAGCCCCCTGGTCCGGCTGGCTGACAACGTCGATGTAGCCGCCGCTTTGCTTCACGATGCCGTACACGGTGGCAAGCCCCAGACCGGTCCCCCGCCCCATCTCCTTGGTGGTGAAGAACGGCTCGAAGAGGCGCCGCTTCACCTCCTCGGTCATGCCGAAGCCGCGGTCCCTGACGGTGATCCTCACGTAGCTCCCGGCTGCCGAGCCCGGGTGCAGCTGGGAGAACCCCTCGTCCAGATCGCAGTTGGCGGTTTCAATGCTGATCTCTCCGCCGGTCTCGGAGGCGTCGCGGGCGTTGACAACCAGGTTCATGATGATCTGCTCGACCTGGCCGGGATCGATCTTTATGAAGCCGATGTCGTCGGCGAGCCTCGTCACCAGTCTTATGTGCTCCCCGATCAGCCGTGCCAGCATCTTCTCCACGGATTTCACCTGGACGTTGATGTTGAGCACCTTCGGCTCCAGGATCTGGCGCCTGCTGAAGCTCAGTAGCTGCCGGGTGAGATCGGCCGCGCGCTCGCCGGCGCGCAGAATCTGCTCGGCCTCCTTGCGCATGGGGGAGCCGCTTTCCAGGCCCCTTATCAGCAGCGTGCTGTAGCCGTTGATGATGGTGAGCAGGTTGTTGAAGTCGTGGGCGACGCCTCCGGCCAGCTGTCCGATCGCCTCCATCTTCTGCACCTGGCGCAGCTGGTCTACCGCCTGTTTCCTCTCGGTGACATCCTCCTTTACCCCGACGAAATGGGTGATCCGCCCCTCGCTGTTTTTTACCGCCGAGATGGACCCGCTCTCCCAGAACAGCTCGCCGCTTTTCTTCCTGTTGTGCAGCTCCCCATGCCATTCCCGGCCAGAGCTGATGGTCCTCCAGAGGCTCTGGTAGAATTCCCGGTCCATGGTGCCGGATTTGAGGATGCGCGGGTTCTGCCCCACCAGCTCGGCCACGGTATACCCGGTCACCTCGGCGAACCTGGGATTTACGTACTCGATCTTTCCGAAGAGGTCCGTGATGACCACCGATACCGGGCTCTGCTCCACCGCGCGCCAGAGCTTGCTTAATTCCTCCTCGGCGCGTTTTCGCTCCGTGATGTCCAGGAGCGTCCCGATGATGGCGGGCTTGCCGTTTAACTGGGTCCTGGTGCCGTTTGCCTCGAGTTCGATGGTCGCCGAATCGCTGCGCCTACCCTGGAAATAGAAGTGCAGGTTCCGGCTCTCCTCCTTGAGCGGGCGCAGGAACTGGGTGATGACCCTGATCTGGTCGTCGCGCGCCACCAGGTCGAGCAGGGTCTTCGACTCGGTCAGCTCCTCCTGGAGGTAGCCGAAGATCTGGCCGAATTTGGGGTTCACGTAGGTGAACACGTCGTCCTGCAGCATGAAGATGCCGACCAGCGACTGCTCCACCAGGCTCTGGAAGCGCGCCTCGGTCGCGGTGAGGGCGTCTTCCGCCAGGTTCCGCTCGCGGCGCACCACGGCCTCGTTCAGCTCACGCTTGATGGCGGGTATCAGCCGGGAGAGGTTGTCCTTGATCAGGTAGTCCTGGGCGCCGGCGCGCATCGCCTCGACGGCGGCGTCCTCACCCATCTGGCCCGAGACCATGATGAAGGGGATGTCCATCCCTCTTTGATGCAGGAGCTGCAGGGCGGAGAGGCCGCTGAACTGCGGCATGACGTAATCGGAGATGACGAGGTGCCAGCCACCCTTGTCCAGAGCGGCCCTCATCTCCTCGGCCGTCTCGACGCGTTCGTAGCTGGGCGAGAATTCCTGCTGCAGCTGCCGTATGATCAGGGTGGCATCCTCGGGTGAGTCGTCAACGATCAGGATGCGGAGTGCGTGTTTCATCGTTTGCCGGTCCTCGCTGCAGTCAATACGGGATTAGTGCTACCATTAATGGCTTATCGGCGCCTGGACAGATATGTTTAGTCAAAATTTCAGATTCCATGGAGAAATTTCGGCACGCCGCAATCTTGCCGGAAATTTCTATACTACTAATAAAACAAAGAATATGCTATGAAACTGGAGTGCGGTTGGACGGCCACCGCGACCGTCGCGCCCCGGAGGATTTCATGCAAGGACAGGGTGGCAAGTTTTTTTGTCTTTCTTTGCCTCTTTGCGGCTTTGCGTGAGAAGCTTTTGACTGTTCGGGACCCCCCATGCTGATCAACGACCAAATCCAAATGCAGGTTCTTCCCATCCTGGCCAAAGCGAGCGTCGTCCCGACCTCGGAGGCCCAGCAGCGGGCCGGCGCCCAGCTGCAACTGAACCCCGGCCAGCAGGTACAGGCCGAGATCATAGCCAGTCTTCCCAATCACCTGTATCTCGCGAGGATCGCCGGCGAGATGTTCAAGCTCGAAATCCCGATCAACGTCCAGCCCGGCGAGGCAATGGAGATGACCTTCGTGTCGGCCGATCCCCGGATCACCTTTCAGATCTTCCGTCCGGAGGGTGGAGGGGAGTCGGTAGCGCTCAGTTCCCTGGGGAAGTGGCTCTCCAGCGTCGCCCGTGACGCCCCGTCTCTACCGGCGCTGCAGGGGACGCTTCTGGAGAGCCCGGTGCAGGACACGACCCTCCTTGCCGCCAGGCTCAGGGCTGCCTTGACGCAGGGCGGACTCTTCTACGAGTCGCACCTGGCCCAGTGGGCCGCAGGAGGAGTGCAGCTCGGGGAAATTCTGAAGGAGCCGCAGGGAAAACTTTCCCGTGCGGCCCTGGGGGATGATGGCCCGGACGCAGCGAGTGAGCGGGACCCTGGATTCGCCGACAGCCGCACGCTGCCGCTGGTAAAGGAGCAGCTTCTCCTTTTGAACTCGGGCCTGCTGTCCTGGAAGGGCGAGGCCTGGCCGGGGCAGGGTATGGAGCTGGCCGTAACTCCGAGGGACGCGGAGGAGGGTGAAGCGGGGGTGGAGGCGACGCTGTCGCTGGATCTGGCGCATCTGGGCGGAGTCGAGGCAAAACTGCGCTTCGGGCCGGACGGGCTCTTCGTGGAATTTGTCTGCCAGCGATCCGGCTCGTCGGCACTTCTTAAGGAAGGGGGGGATGCACTCCGGTCGGCGCTCGCCTCTTCGGGGCTGCATCTGACCCGGATGGTGGCGAAAGATGGCGAAGCGACTGAATGAAATGAAGAGGGCCGTCGCGATGGCCTACCGGGCCGAGGACGGCGCGCCAAGGGTCGTTGCCAGGGGAAGCGGGGTGACTGCCGAGGCGATGATTTCCCTGGCACGGGAGAGCGGCGTGTATGTACACCAGTCGCCCGATCTGGTGAACCTCCTGATGCAGGTCGATCTGGACAGCGAGATCCCGCCGGAGCTGTACCAGGCTGTTGCCGAAATCCTCGCCTGGCTTTACGCCATGGATCAGAGCAGCATCTCCAGCCAGGAATAAGTCTCTTCCAGAAGGTAATCCGCATCGTTTTTGGTGACGGTTTTCGAGGTCAGCCCCGGGATCGGTGGCAGCACGATCCGGTGCGGTATCTTACCGAGTTCCGCAGGAATCCCTCCCGCCTCCCTGGCATGTCCCCCCCCAGCCAGCACGACCACCGTGGTCTCCGGATGCAGCGCGAGATAATCGCCGACCCGCCGCGCCATGACCCTGTTTCTGAGCATCTGCGCCTCGCAGATGTTGCGGAAGGCCGCCCCGCTTCTGCCGTGACCGGAATAGGATGATGCGATGAAATCGAGGTAGGCGTCGGTTACTTCGGCGCTGATCCCGGGAGGAAGCAGGCGCAGGTCTTCGCTTGAGAGAGCGGAGAAACCCTGCTGTGCGACCTTTTGCACGATGGCTCGCGGCGCGTTCAGCGCGACAATAGGGATCCTGTTGTCGCGCGCGTAAAGGAGGATGTCTTCATAGAGTCCCCAGGAGATATTTCTCCAGTTCGATTCGAAGACCTTCCTCATGGCATATTCGGGGACCTTCCCGGCACTCCAGGCATCAAGCGCCTTCTGGCTTGAGTCTTCGAACATCTCCATGCCTATGGCGAGAGGCTTCGCTTTTGCCTTCAGTCCCTTGATGATGTCCAGCTGGATCCGGTGGTGTGGATAGGCGTCA
>DATCHY010000489.1:0-6177 GCA_036508065.1 Geomonas sp.
CGGACACGACCATCAAACAGGTCTGGTACTTGAACGAGGATGTGGTGGGCGAGTACACGCTGCCGGTAAAGGGGGCGCGCTGGCGCACCTACAGCAGGAAGCTGGTGGAAAAAGGGGTGTCCGGCGCATGGCGCTGCGACGCGCTGGACAACGACGGGAACCTGCTGAAGTCGGTCAGCTTCAGGATGAATTAGCGAAAGAAATCCCCCTTGCCCCTTGCAAAGGGCGGGCGCTGATCAGGGGAACAAAAGAGTGCAGTATATGCAAAGCCTTTCGTTGTGGCACGCCATGACCCTTTTCAGAAGCTTCATCTGTGCGATCCTCCTTGCCGTCGCCATCCCCTCGTTCGGGGCCGACCCGGCGAGGATCGACGCGCTCCTTGCCGATGCCATCAGCCACAACCTGATAGCCGGCGGGGTGGTCCTGGTCGGCAGCCGCGACAAAGTCCTCTTCGAACGGGCCTACGGCCGGGTCTCCGGGGCTCCCGACGCGTGGGCCATGGCCCTGGATACCGTCTTCGATATCGCCTCCCTTACCAAGGTGATCGCCACCACCCCCGCGGTCCTGAAACTCGCCGAGGAGGGAAGGCTTTCCCTGCTCGATCCCGTGGTGAAATGGTTTCCCGAGTTCGCCGGCCGCGGCAAGGACGCCGTCCTGGTCCTCAACCTGCTCACCCACACCTCGGGGCTGGACGACATCCCGCTCTCCAGCGCCAATCCGCTCCAAAGCGCCATCGAAGGGGCCGCCGCCCAGAAGCTGAAGGGTGAGGTCGGCAGCCGCTTCAAGTACGCCGACCTGAACTTCATCCTGCTCGCCGAGCTTACCCGCAGGGCGACCGGCGCAGGGCTCGACCTGTACACCCGGACCTCCTTCTACCGCCCGCTCGGCATGACCGACACCTCGTTCAACCCGCTGGACAAAGGACGCTGCTCAACGACGCTGTGCGACGACCGCGAGTTCACCGGCGAGGTCCAGGACTACCTGTCCCGCCAGCTGGGCGGGGTGGCCGGGCACGCCGGCCTCTTCTCCACGGCCTCGGATCTCGCCAGATTCTGCCGCATGATGCTCTCCCGAGGATCGCTGGACGGCAAAAGAGTCCTGGCGCAGCGCACGGTCGACCAGATGACCGCGCCCTACTTCTCCCGGGGTGGCGACGTGATACGCGGGCTCGGCTGGGACATCGCCTCCCCGTACTCTTCGCCGCGCGGGCTCGGTTTCTCCAAGGGCTCCTTCGGCCATACCGGCTATTCAGGCAGCTCGATCTGGATCGACCCGGCAAGCGACACCTTCGTGATCCTGCTTACCGCGCGTCTCGACTACAAGAATGTGCACGATTTCAGCAAGTTACGCGGCGAACTCTCCACGCTCGCCTCGCTTCTTTACGCGGTCCCGCCGGAGTTGCGGGAGATGGCGCACTTCAATGATGAGTGATTAATAAGAAAGGGCAAAAAACTTGACACCTTATGCCCTTTATGTTAGCTTTTTTGCACCATTTTTGTCTCTGAAACGCCTGATAGACAGCATCTAAAGTAGAGGAGGGATAGATGGGCAATAGACTGCTCCTCGCCGATGACAGCATCACCATTCAAAAGGTCGTGGCGATCATCTTTGCCAACGAGGAGTTCGAGCTGACCGTCGTGGACAACGGGACCGCGGCCCTGCAGAAGGCGCGCGAGGTCCGGCCCGATGTGTTGCTGGTCGACGCCCTGATGCCTGGCAAGACCGGTTACGAGGTGTGCGAGGAAATACGTCGCGACCCGGAGCTGAGCTCCACCCCGATCCTGCTCCTGATCGGCGCCTTCGAACCCTTTGACGAGGAGAAGGCGCGCGACTGCGGCGCGGACGCCACCATTTCCAAGCCCTTTGAATCCCAGCAGCTGATCGACCGGGTCAAGGAACTGCTGGAGCTCGGCAGGACGCGAGCTGCCGCACCCGCCCCGGCTCCTGCGGCCAGGCAACTTCCGATCGAGACCGCCGCCGAGGAGCTCTGGGGGGACCTCTCCTCCTTCGACACCATGCCTCTGACGCTGCCGCCCGTAGCGCCGGTCGCAGCTCCCGCGACCCCAGCCCCGGCAGCCACGCCGCAACCGAAGCCGCCTGCAGCTCCCGTCTTTACCGCACCGGCAGCACCTGCCCCGGCAGCTTCCCAGCCGGCGCCGGCTGCGCCGCCCTATTCCGCTCCCAGGGAACAGGTGGCTGCCATCAAGCCGGCACCCATTGCCGAGGAAATCGTCGAAGCGAGCTTTGAGGACGACCTCTGGGGCGCCTTCGAGCTGGAAGAGGCCCCGCAGGCCGCCGCGCCCGTTGCCGGTTTCGGCGCTCTGGAGGCCGGATCCGAGTTCGAGGCCGAAGAGTTCTTCAGCTTCGAGGACGAGTCCGAAGCGATCGAGGAGACCGGTCCTGCGCTTTTCGAAGATGCTGTGGAAGAGCCGCCCCTGCAGCCGTCAGCCGAGGAGATGTTCAGCTTCGCCGATGAGCCGATGCTTGCCGTGGCGCCAGCAGCTGCACCGGCGTCCGAGCCCGAGCCCTTCAATTTTCCCGTGTATGAGCCGTTCTCTTTCGAGCCGGAAGCAGAAGCTGCCGCTCCGGCCGCTCAGTTTGCACCGGAGCCCGCCGCATCCGTACCGTTTACGGCCCCGCCGGCCGCGCCAAGCGCTCCGGTGTTCCAACCCCAGGCTCCCGAGGCGGCCCAGTCTGCTGCGCAGCCGGCCTCCTTCGCGCTGAGCGAGGCGGACCTTGTTGCGGCGCTCTCTAAGATTTCCCGCGAGGTCATCGAGCGGATCGTCTGGGAGGTGGTCCCCGACCTGGCCGAGCTGCTGATAAAGGAAGAGATCAGGAAGCTCAGGGCCGGGAGCAAGGGGTAAAGCCAACGGCGGACGGCATCCGTTTCAAAAACTAAGGGGATTTTTATCCCCTTTTTTAATGTCAGTGCAGTCGCAAGGGAAGTCCGGGATCCGGATCCGCCAGGGCGCGGGAGTTACGGGCCTCATGCCGAATACATCAGCAGAATAATTAGCATCCACTTTTGCGCGTGCATCAATCAGTTAGCGTGTTTTTTACCATGCCGGACATATCCTAAAGAGGTACCTTAGAATGGCAAACAGAGAGCTGGAAAAGGTTTACGAGCCGAAGAGCGTCGAGCAGCGTTGGTACGAGGTCTGGGAGCAGAAGGGCTATTTTCGCGCCACGCTTCCTTCGGACAAGCCGTCCTACAGTATCGTCATCCCCCCCCCGAACATCACCGGCGTCCTGCACATGGGGCACGCCCTGAACAATACCCTGCAGGATATCCTGTGCCGCTGGAAGCGGATGAGCGGCTACAACGTGCTCTGGATGCCGGGCACCGACCATGCGGGAATAGCCACCCAGAACGTGGTGGAGCGCCAGTTGGCGGCCGAGGGGAAGGACCGCTTCGAGCTGGGACGCGAGGCGTTCATCGAGCGGGTCTGGCAGTGGAAAGCCGAGTCGGGCGGCCAGATCATCGACCAGCTGAAGAGGCTGGGCGCCTCCTGCGACTGGGAGCGCGAGCGCTTCACCATGGATGCCGGTCTCTCGACGGCGGTGCGCGAGGTCTTTGTCCGGCTGTACCAGGAGGGGTTGATCTACCGCGACAACCGCCTGATCAACTGGTGCCCGCGCTGCCATACGGCGCTCTCCGACATCGAGGTGGAGCACGAGGATAAGGCGGGTCACCTCTGGCACCTGCGCTACCAGGTAGCGGGGAGCGACGAGTTCCTGACCGTCGCCACCACCCGCCCCGAGACCATGCTCGGGGATACCGCGGTCGCCGTCAATCCGGCCGATGAGCGCTACAGCCACCTGATCGGCCGCAAGGTGCTGCTGCCGCTGGTCAACCGGGAGATCCCGATCATCGCCGACGACTACGTCGATGTCGCCTTCGGGACCGGCGTGGTGAAGATCACCCCCGCGCACGACTTCAACGACTTCGAGATGGGGCTACGCCACAACCTGGACCGGATCAACATCTTCGACGAGTCTGGTGTGGTGAACGCCGCCGGCCAGCAGTACGAGGGGCTGGAGCGCTTCGCGGCCCGAAAGAAGATCGTCGCGGACCTTGAGGCCCTGGGCCTACTGGAAAAGATCCAGGACCACGCCCTGTCGGTGGGCGGCTGCTACCGCTGCAAGACCGTGGTGGAGCCGTTCATGTCGCTGCAGTGGTACGTGAAGGTGGCCCCGCTGGCCGAAAAGGCGCTGGCCGCCGTGAAGGACGGCCGCACCAAGATCGTCCCGGCCCAGTGGGAGAACACCTACTACGACTGGATGGAGAACATCAGGGACTGGTGCATCTCGCGCCAGATCTGGTGGGGGCACCGGATCCCCGCCTGGTTCTGCGACCACTGCGGCCACATCACCGTTGCCAAAGAGGACCCGACCCGCTGCGAGGGGTGCGGCTCCGACGAACTCCGCCAGGAGACCGACGTGCTGGACACCTGGTTCTCCTCGGCCCTCTGGCCCTTCTCGACTCTGGGATGGCCGGAGCGGACGCCGGAGGTCGCCTCCTTCTACCCGACCTCGACCCTGGTGACCGGGTTCGACATCCTCTTCTTCTGGGTCGCCCGCATGATGATGATGGGGCTGCACTTCATGGACGAGGTCCCCTTTACGGACGTCTACATCCATGCCCTGGTGCGCGACTCCCAGGGGCAGAAGATGAGCAAGTCCAAGGGGAACGTGATCGATCCGCTGACCGTCATCGACGCCTACGGCACCGACGCCTTCCGCTTCACGCTGGCCGCGTTCGCCGCCCAGGGAAGGGACGTGAAGCTCGCCGAGGAGCGGATCGCCGGCTACCGCAACTTCGCCAACAAGATCTGGAACGCCTCGCGCTTTGCCATGATGAACTTGGAGGGATTCGATCCGGAAGCGGTCGATCCCAGCGCCCTCAACTTCTCCAATGCCGACCGGTGGATACTGTTCCGGTTGAACGAAACCGCACTGTCGGTGGACGAGGCGCTTACCTCCTTCCGCTTCAACGAGGCGGCCAACGACCTGTACCGCTTCACCTGGAGCGAATTCTGCGACTGGTACATCGAGCTTATCAAAGACGATCTCTACAAGGGGGACAGCGAGCGCCAGGCGAGCGCCAAGTACGTGCTCTGGCTGGTCCTGGAGAATCTGCTGCGCCTTCTGCACCCCTTCATGCCCTTCATCACCGAAGAGATCTGGCAGGCGCTCCCGGGGGCCGCAGATCGGGAGGCATCCATCATGCTCGCCGCGTTCCCGACGCAGCGCCCGGAGTGGGCGGAATTCGGCTCCGCCGCCAAGGAAATGGAACTGGTCATGGACGTCATCAAGGGGATCAGGAACATCAGGGGCGAGATGGAGGTGCCGCCGAGCAAGCAGATTGCCGTCATCCTCGACTGCAAATCCGACCAGAGCCTTGCCCTTCTGAAGCGGAACGAGGTCTACGTCATGAGTCTTGCCCGACTCTCGGACCTTGCCATCGGCCAGGGCGTTGAGCGGCCGGCGGAGGCGTCCCTGCAGGTGGCCGGCGACGTCGAGATCATCGTCCCGCTGCGCGGCCTGGTGAACGTCGAGGAAGAGGAAAAACGCCTGGGCAAGGAGATCGCCAAGATCGAGAAGGACATCGACTTCCTCTCCAAGAAGCTGGAAAACCCGAGCTTCGTGGAGCGGGCCCCGGCCGACGTGGTGGTGAAGGAGCGCGAGAAGATCGCGGAGTTCGCCAACAAGAAGAGGATCCTGGAGGAGAGCCTGGTGAAGATCCAGCGCCTGCGCTAGGAAGGGGGCTATAGGTTCCGATCAGTACGCTCGTAGGGGCGAACCTTGTGTTCGCCCCTATTTTCGTGTCTGCCGCGGGATTCCAGTTGTTGCCGATTACGATGGCGAACCACCGGAGCGCCCCTACATTATTTCTATGAAATTATTGGCATTTTCTGTATACTGCACTACAGTCCAAGCAAGAGTGGCGCGCCGCACCCGGCGTGCGCCGGTTTAGCTAATCCCCAAGTGGCTTAGAGGTTTCACATTGATCTCACCTATCATACTTAGCTGCTTCGCCTTTGTCTTCGGCGCGGTGGTAGGCTCCTTTCTCAACGTCTGCATCTTCAGGATGCCCAAGTCCGAGTCCGTCGTTTTCCCCCCATCCCACTGCACCAGGTGCGATTACGTCATCCGCTGGTATGACAACATACCGAT
>DATCHY010000490.1:0-10225 GCA_036508065.1 Geomonas sp.
GACCGGCGCCGTGAAGGTGCTCCCGCCCGAGGAAAGAAAGAAGGTCGTGGCCGTCATCGGCGACTCCACCTTCCTGCACACCGGCGTGAACGGCCTGATGGACATGGTCTACAACAAGGGGGCCGCGACCGTCATCATCCTCGACAACAGGATCACCGCCATGACCGGGCGCCAGGACAACCCCGCCTCAGGTCACACCCTGATGGACGACCCCGCCAACACCATCGACTTTCCGCTTTTGTGCCAGGCGATCGGTGTCAAGCACATCCGCCGCATCAACCCCCTCGATCTCGAGGAGTGCGAGCGGGTGATCTCCGAGGAGATGGAGCGTCCCGAGACCTCGGTGATCATCACCGACAAGCCGTGCGTGCTCATCAAAAGGGAAGGGGTCTTCACCCGCGGCAAGGTGCTCGCCGTGAACCCGGAGACCTGCACCGGTTGCCGCGCCTGCCTGAAGATCGGCTGCCCCGCCATCGAGTGGGTTCCTTCCAGCGGCAAGAAGGGGAAGGCGCATATCGACCCGGTTCTGTGTAACGGGTGCGACGTCTGCCGTCAGCTGTGCAAATTCTCTGCAATCGGGGAGGCGAAATGAGCGACAAGATCACCAACATCCTCCTGGTAGGGGTAGGCGGCCAGGGCATCCTGCTCGCCGCCGAGATACTTTCCGAGACCTGCATGCTGGCAGGCTTCGACGTCAAGAAGAGCGAGATCCACGGCATGTCGCAGCGCGGAGGAAGCGTGGTTTCCCACGTGCGTTACGGCAGGGAAGTGTTTTCCCCGATCGTGCCGGAAGGGGAGGGCGACATCCTGTTCGGCTTCGAGCTGATGGAGAGCTACCGGTCGCTGGTGCTACTCAAGCCCGGCGCCACCGTGGTCGCCAACGACCTCTGCATACCGCCCCCCTCCGTGCTGATGGGGCAGGAGGCGTATCCCGCGGACCTTGCCGGGAAGATTGCAGAGCGCTTCCCGGACCTCATCCTGGTGGACGGGCAAAAGCTGGCCACCGAGGCGGGCAATGCGCGTGCCGCCAACACGGTGCTCCTTGGCGCCGTCTCCAAGCGGCTCGACATCGCCGAGAAGTTCTGGCTGGAGGCGATCGAGCGGATGGTGCCCAAGAAGGCGCTGGCGGTGAATCTGAAAGCTTTTGCCGTCGGCAGGTCGTTGTAAAACCGTGAATGGTGAATGGTGAATGAACCGTGAAAGGCGTAAAACCTTGAAGCTAACGTTTTTCCATCCTTAACCGTTCACAGATTCCAAACGGTGCTGCGTGATGCGTGATGAGTAATAGGTGACAGGGTTCATTCACCTTTCACCATTCACCATTCACAGATCCAAAGGAGTTAGTCATGTTCTTCAACGAGGATTTCGAGACGCTGCCGCGGGAGGCGATCCGCGCCCTGCAGCTCAAGAGGCTTAAGGCCATGGTGGGGCGCGTCCAGGCGAGCGTCCCCTTCTACCGGGAGGCCCTCGGCAAGGCGGGTATCACCTCGGACTCCATAAAGTCGCTGGATGACCTGGCCCGGCTCCCCTTCACCTACAAGCAGGACATGCGCGACTCCTACCCGTACCGGATGTTCGCGGTCCCCATGGAGGAGATCGTCCGGATCCACGCCTCCTCGGGAACGACCGGCAAGCCGACCGTAGTCGGCTACACCAGAAAGGACATCGACAACTGGAGCGAGCTGATGGCCCGCTCTTTCGTCGCGGCCGGGGTGCACCGGGGCGACATCATCCACAACTCCTACGGTTACGGCCTCTTCACCGGCGGACTGGGCGCGCACTACGGCGCCGAGCGGCTGGGAGCCTCGGTGATCCCGATGTCGGGCGGCAACACCAAGAAACAGATCATGATCATGCAGGACTTCGGTTCCACGGTCCTCACCTGCACCCCCTCCTACTCGCTGTTCATGGCCGAGGCCGCCAAGGAGGAGGGGGTCGATTTCCGGGAGCTGAAGCTGCGCGTCGGCATCTTCGGGGCCGAGCCCTGGAGCGAGGCGATGCGGGGCGAGATCGAGGCGAAGCTGAACCTTTCCGCCGTCGACATCTACGGGCTCTCCGAGATCATGGGACCGGGCGTCGCCATCGAGTGCCACCAGGCGAAGAAGGGGCTCCACATCTGGGAGGACCACTTCATCCCCGAGATCATCAACCCTGAAACCGGCGACGTGCTCGGGGAAGGCGAGAAGGGTGAGCTGGTCATCACCACCATCACCAAGGAAGGGATTCCGCTGATCCGCTACCGGACCCGTGACATCACCTCGATCTCCTACGAGCCGTGCGTCTGCGGACGGACCCACGCGCGGATCGCCAGGATGAGCGGCAGGAGCGACGACATGCTGATCATCCGCGGCGTCAACGTCTTCCCGTCCCAGATCGAGTCGATCCTGATGGGGGTCGAGGGGGTCGAGCCGCACTACCTGCTCATCGTGGACCGCAAGGAAAACCTCGACACCCTCGAGGTGCAGGTGGAGGTGGGCGAGGATCTCTTCTCCGACGAGGTGAAGCACCTCCAGGCCCTCTCCCAGCGGATCGAGAAGCAGATCAAGGAGATGCTCGGGGTCACCTGCCGGGTCCGGCTCGTGGAGCCGAAGAGCATCACCCGCAGCGAAGGGAAGGCAAAAAGGGTCATCGACAACAGGCCCAAGGTATAAACGGTCGTGGCCGGGTGAAGGCAGGAGCCGTTCACCCTTTCACGGTTTATTCACCATTCACCATTCACGGTACTACTGGGGGGATTGACATGCACGTGGAACAGATCTCCATATTCATCGAGAACAAGTTCGGCAGGCTCGCCGAAGTGACGCGGGTCCTGGGAGACGCGGGGATCAACATCCGCACCCTTTCGCTTGCCGACACCTCGGACTTCGGGATACTGCGCCTCATCGTGAACGATGCGGAAAAGGCGAAGGGCGTGCTCAAGGAGCGGGGCTTCACGGTCAGCAAGACCGAAGTCGTCGCCGTCGAGATACCGGACCGGCCCGGCGGGCTCGCCGACATCCTGCAGGTGCTCGATGCGGACGGCATCAACGTCGAGTACATGTACGCCTTCGTGGAGCGTTGCGGCGAGAACGCCGTGATGATCTTCCGTTTCGACGAGACGCAGAAGGCAATCGCCACGCTCGCCGCCAAGGGGTTCAACGTCCTGCCGGGCGAGCGGCTCTACAGAATTTAAGGGAAGAGGCAAAAGCAAACCTGACTAGCGCTGATCTTCCGCTGGAGAAACTCCCTCCCCTTCAAGGGTTGGGGATGGGTAAACTCGGCGCCAAAAGAACCCTATCCTCCTCCTGACCTCCCCCTTGAAGGGGGAGGAACTAGAACAGCGGAAGATCAGCGCTAATCAGGAAAGCAAAAGCCCTAACACAGAGGGCTGTGGTCAAGCCTTTGATGCTTGATTGCCACAGTCTTGCTCCGGAAACCGTCTCGACGGACGAAGATGATATACAGTTTTCTGAAGCAGATTAGTCACGGCAGCATTGCCATTAACTGGTTTGACAGGGGGATGTTTTGAGAAAATGTCTGGGGATTCTGAGCATCATGGCGCTTCTGGGCAGCGCCAGCGCCGCACTCGCCGCAGCACCGATCAAGATCGGCGCACTTTTCGCCGTCACGGGTCCCGCAGCCTTTCTGGGCGAACCCGAGAAAAACACCCTCGAACTCCTGGTTAAGGAGGCTAACGCCAAAGGGGGCATCAAGGGCGCCAGGATCGAACTGGTGATCTACGACACCGGCGGCGACGTCACCAAGGCGGTGCAGCTCGCCAACAAGCTGATCAAGAACGACCACGTGGTCGCCATCGTCGGACCCAGCACGACCGGCGAGACCATGGCGATAATCCCGATCGCCGAGAAGGAACAGATCCCGCTGGTCTCCTGCGCCGCCGGGATCAAGATCACCGAACCTGTGAAGAAGTGGGTCTTCAAGACCCCCGCCAACGACCATGTGGCCGCCGAGAAGATCCTGATCCAGGCGGAGAGGCTGAAGCAGAAGAACATAGCCATCCTCACCGTTTCCGACTCCTTCGGCTCCTCCGGGCGCGAGCAGCTGAAGCTCATGGCAGCCAAGCGCGGCTTCAGGATCGTCGCCGACGAGGTCTACTCCCCGAAAGACACCGACATGACCCCGCAGCTCTACAAGATCAAGGCGGCCAAACCGGACGCCATCATCTGCTGGGGTACCAACCCCGGCCCTGCCGTCATCACCCGCAACCTGCAGCAGCTCGGCATCAAGACCCAGCTTTACCAAAGCCACGGCGTCGCCTCCAAAAAATACATCGAACTCGCCGGCCCCGTTGCTGCCGAAGGGGTGATGCTCCCGGCCGGCAAACTCGCGGTATTCGACCTGCTCAAGAAGAAAGACCCCCAGGCCAAGCTCCTCAAGGAGTACAACGACTCCTACAAGAAGGCCTACGGGGTGGAGCCATCCACCTTCGGGGGCTATGCCTACGACGGCTTCCAGCTCATCGCTGCGAGCCTGAAGAAGGGTGCGGTCAGCGCGGCGCAGATCCGCGACGGCATCGAGAAGGGAGGCAAGATGGTCGGCGTCTCCGGCATCTTCAACATGAGCCCCACCGATCATAACGGTCTGGACCTGTCCGCCTTCGAGATGGTTCGGATCCAGAAGGGTGACTGGGCAATCGTACGCTAACGACTAAGGGGGAACGGCCTTGAAAAAACTGATATCGACAACTCTTGTTTCTTTTGCTCTGCTTGCCTTCTCAACGGCTGCGCTTGCCGCGGCTCCTATCAAAATCGGCGCGCTCTTCGCGGTGACCGGGCCCGCCTCGTTTCTGGGCGAGCCGGAACGGAACACAGCCCAGATGGTGGTGGAAGAAATCAACAAGACGGGCGGGATCAAAGGGCGCAAGCTGGAACTGATCGTCTACGACACCGGCGGCGATGCCACCAAGGCGGTGCAGCTCGCCAACAAGCTGATCAAGAACGACCACGTGGTCGCCATCATCGGGCCGAGCACGACCGGCGACACCATGGCGGTGATACCGGTCGTCGAGAAGGCGCACATCCCGCTCATCGCCTGCGCCGCCGGGATCAAGATCACCGAGCCCGTCAAGAAGTGGGTCTTCAAAACTGCCCAGAACGACACACTCGCAGTGGCGCGCATCTACGAGCAGCTAAGGAAAGAGAAAAAGAGCAGGGTCGCCATCCTCACCGTTTCCGACGGATTCGGCGCCTCCGGGCGTGAGCAGCTGAAGAGCCAGGCGTCTCGCTTCGGCATAGAGATCGTGACCGATGACACCTACGGGCCGAAGGACACCGACATGACGGCGCAGCTCACCAAGATCCGCGGCTCCCGCGCCCAGGCGGTGGTCTGCTGGGGGACCAATCCGGGCCCGGCGGTGGTCGCCAGGAACGCCAAGCAGCTGGGGCTCACCCTCCCTCTCTACATGAGCCACGGCGTCTCGTCGAAGAAGTTCATCGACCTTGCGGGTGATGCCGCCGAGGGGGTCAAGCTTCCTTCCGGCAAGGTCCTGGTAGCCGACCTGCTCCCCAAGAACGACAGGCAGAAGGCTTCGCTTCTGGCCTATGTGAAGGATTATCAGCGCCACTACAAGGCCGAGGGCGACCACTTCGGCGGCCACGCCTGGGACGCCGTCATGCTCCTCAAGGGCGCCATCGAGAGGGGAGGGGACAGCCCCGCTGCGATCCGCAACCAGCTTGAGGCGACCCGCGGTTTTGCCGGCATCGGCGGCGTGTTCAGCTACTCCGCCAAGGACCACGCCGGTCTGACCCAGGACGCCTTCGTCCTGGTCGAAGTGAAGAAGAAGGACTGGGCGCTGGTCAAGTAAAGAGGATTCATGGAGTTTCTAAATCAGATTACACAGTTCGTCATCTCGGGGCTTGCTACCGGCGCCATCTACGCCCTGATAGGTCTTAGCTTCGCGATCATCTTCAACTCGACCGGCATCATCAACTTCGCCCAGGGCGAGTTCGTCATGCTGGGCGGGGTGCTGACCATCTTCTCGATGACGGTTCTGAAACTCCCCCTGCTCCTCGCCGTCGTTGCCGCCGTAGCCGGCACGACGCTGGTGGGGGTGATATTCGAGCGCTTCGCCATCCGGCCGCTGAAGGATGCCACGCCGCTTGCCCTCATCATCATCACCATCGGGGCTAGCATCCTGATCCGCGGGGTGGTGATGCTGCTGTGGGGCAAGGACACCCAGGTGCTCCCGCCCTTTTCGGGCAACGCGCCGATAAACATCGCAGGTGCCACACTTCTGCCGCAGCACATCTGGATCTTCGGGGTCACGCTCCTCGTCATCGCGGGGAGCCGCCTTTTCTTCCATCACACCATAAGCGGCAAGGCGATGCGGGCCTGCTCCTTCAACCGGCGCGCCGCGAACCTGGTCGGCATCAGCGTGGGCCGGATGGTGCTGCTCTCCTTCGTCATCAGTTCGGCGCTTGGCTCGCTGGCCGGCGTCATCATAGCGCCCCTCACCATGACCTCCTACGACGTCGGCATCATGCTCGGCCTCAAGGGTTTCTGCGCGGCGATCATGGGCGGGATGGGGAGCGGTCTGGGGACCGTGCTGGGGGGGCTGATACTGGGGACGCTGGAGTCGCTCGGTGCCGGGCTCATCTCGTCCGGCTACAAGGACGCCATCGCCTTCTTCATCCTGCTGCTGATCCTTTTCATCAGGCCCCAGGGATTGTTCAAGAAGGGCGAGACCGACAGGGTGTAGAACCTAGAGACTGTTCTACGTTCAACGTTCTACGTTATCAACCTAACTTTGAATTTTGAATTTTGAATTTTGAACGTAGAACGTAGAACGTAGAACGTAGAACGTAGAACGTAGAACGTAGAACGTAGAACGTAGAACGTAGAACGTAGAACGTAGAACGTCGTAGAACGTCGTAGAAAGTAGAACATAGAACGTTTTCACAAGGTCCGTCATTGAAATCCGATAAACTCAAATTTTTCATCTTTTGTCTGGTGGTGCTGGCGGTTCCCCTGACGCTTGGACAGGGCTACCTCGTCAACGTGCTCGTCTTTGTCGGGATCAACTCCATGCTCGCCCTGGGGCTCAACCTGCTGCTCGGCTACGCGGGACAGATCTCGCTCGGGCAGGCCGCCTTCTTCGGCCTGGGCGCCTACGGCTCGGGGGTGCTCACCACGCAGTTCGCCATGAACCCCTGGCTGGCCATGATCCTGGTCGCCGTGTGCGTGGCGGCCTTCGCCTTCGCCATCGGCTTCCCCGTGCTGCGCCTCAAGGGACATTACCTCGCCATGGCGACCCTCGGGGTCGGCACCATCGCACACATCGCCTTCAACGAGACCATCGATCTCACCGGCGGCCCTTCCGGGCTCTCCGGCATCCCGAACCTCTCCATCGGCGGCTTCAGCTTCGATTCCGACCTCAAGAACTACTATCTGGTCTGGAGCTTCGCGCTGGTCGTGATCCTTTTGAGCCTCAACCTGGTGAACTCGCGGGTCGGCCGCGGCCTGAGGGCGATCCACGATTCCGAGGTGGCGGCACGGGTGATGGGCGTCAACGCCCGCCTGATGAAGGTGCAGGTATTCACCCTGTCGGCGCTCATCTCGGCCATCGCCGGGAGCCTCTACTGCCACGTGATGACCTTCATCTCGCCGACCTCCTTCGGATTCAACGTCTCCATCGAACTGCTCACCATGGTGGTGATCGGGGGCTTAGGCAGCGTCTACGGCTCCATCCTCGGCGCGCTGCTCCTGACGATGCTTCCCGAGATGCTGCGCGCCTTCCAGGATTACGACATCATCTTCTACGGGCTGTTGCTGGTCTCGATGACCATTTACGTGCCGGGTGGCCTCGTGCGCGGCATTCCTTCGCTGGTTCGGCGCCTGATGCCGGCAAGGGGGGGGAATGCTTAAGCTTTCGGGTATCGGCAAGAGGTTCGGTGGACTCACCGCGCTGGAGGGGATCTCCTTCAGCGTGGCCAGGGGATCGATCACCGGCATCATAGGTCCCAACGGCGCCGGGAAGACTACGCTTTTCAACGTGGCCACCGGCATCTACCCGCCGTCCGAAGGGGCGGTGCTCCTCGATGGGAAGGACATCTCCGCCTTCCCGCCGGAGCGGCGCGCGCGGCTCGGCCTGGTGCGGACCTTCCAGAATATCGAGCTCTTCGGCAAGATGACGGTCCTTGAGAACGTCATGGTCGGCCTGCACACCCAAAGCTCCAGCGGCCTGTTCTCATGCGCCTTCCGTATGCCGTGGCAGATGAGCGAGGAGCGCCGGATCCGGGACAAGGCCAAAGAGTGGCTCGCCTTCGCGGGTATCAGCGAACTGGAGGATGTGGAAGCGGGAACGCTCTCCTTCGGCAAGGGGAGGCTTCTGGAGATCGCGCGCGCCATGGCGCTCGAGCCGAAACTGCTTCTGATGGACGAGCCGGCAGCCGGGCTCAACAGCCGCGAGACCGCCGAACTGGCCGAGCTGATCAAGAGGATCAGGACTCTGGGCGTCACCGTGGCACTGGTTGAGCACGACATGGATCTGGTCATGGATATCTGCGATGCGCTGGTGGTCCTCAATCTCGGCACCATGCTGGCGGAGGGCACCCCCCGTGAGATCCAGGGCAACCAGGCGGTCGTCACCGCGTACCTGGGTGAGGAGTAAAAAAACCAGGTCAAGGTTGAGGTTAAGGTTAAGGATTGAACCCGCACCGTTGTGCACCCTATCGCGTCTTGGCCTTTAGTTTCACCATTCACCATTCACCATTCACGGATTTACAGATGCTTAAGATAAAAAACGTAAATGCCTACTACGGCAAGGTGCACGCCCTGAAGAACGTATCGCTGCATCTTAACCGCGGCGAGATCGTCACCCTGATCGGCGCGAACGGCGCCGGCAAAACCACGCTCCTGAACACGCTCTCCGCCATCATCCCGGCGGAGAGCGGCGAAATCCTCCTGGAAGGGAAGGGGGTCGCGGGCCTTGCTGCGGACCGGATCGTGTCGCTCGGTCTCTCCCAGGTGCCCGAGGGGAGGCAGGTCTTCAATCCGCTCACCGTCGAGGAGAACCTGGAACTCGGCGCGTATCTGCGCTACCGGGCCGGCGGGCAGAAGGCGGAGATCGCGGCCGACCTGGAGCGCATGTTCCAGATGTTCCCGCGGCTCAAGGAGCGCAGGCGCCAGGCGGCCGGCACACTTTCGGGGGGCGAGCAGCAGATGCTCGCCATCGGCCGGGCACTCATGGCACGCCCCAAGCTGCTCCTTCTGGATGAGCCCTCCATGGGGCTTGCGCCGCTCGTGGTGCAGGACATCTTCCGGGTCATCGAGCGGCTCAGGAGCGAGGAGGGGACCACGATTCTGCTCGTCGAGCAGAACGCCCGTGCCGCCCTCAAGGTCGCCGACCGCGGCTACGTGCTGGAGACCGGTAAAGTGATACTTGAAGGGAAAGCGTCGGAGCTGCTGGAAAACAAGGACGTACAGCGCGCCTACCTGGGCCGCGACAAGAAAGAGATCTGGGAACGATGAGCATCAATTGTCAATTGCCTTACCGGAGATTTTATGCAGATTTGGGATCCTGAGTACGAATGCATGCCGCGCGAGGAGATCGAGCAGCTCCAACTGGAGCGGCTCCAGGCTACGCTCAACCGCGTCTACAAGAATGTCACCTGCTACCGGAACAGATTCAAGGAACTGGGCATCGTCCCCGAGGACGTCCAGTCCCTCTCCGATCTGTCCAAACTCCCTTTCACCACGAAGGAAGACCTGCGCCTCAACTACCCCTACGGCATGTTCGCCGTCCCGCTGCGCGAGGTGGTCCGCATCCACTCCTCAAGCGGCACCACCGGCAAGCCGACCGTCGTGGGCTATACGAAGCACGACATAAAGGTCTGGTCCAACCTGGTGGCGCGCTTCATGACCGCCGCGGGGGTCACCAGCGACGACGTGGTGCAGATCGCCTTCGGCTACGGCCTTTTCACCGGCGCTTTCGGCCTGCACTACGGCTCGGAAATGATCGGCGCCTCGGTGATACCGATGGGTGCCGGGAACACCGAGAAGCAGATCATGATCATGCAGGACTACAAGACCACGGCGCTGGTCTCGACCCCGAGCTACGCGGTCACCATCGCCGAACGCATGGAGAAGATGGGGGTCGACCCGAAAAGTCTTTCCCTGAAAGTCGGCCTTTTCGGGGGCGAGCCGTGGTCCGAGTCGATGCGCCGCGAAATCGAGTCCAGACTCGGTATTTCCGCTACCGACAACTACGGTCTTTCCGAGGTGATCG
>DATCHY010000491.1:0-2286 GCA_036508065.1 Geomonas sp.
TGCCCTTTGACTCCGCTCAGTGAACCCTGGTCCCTGAGCGGAGTCGGAGGGCGACGGAGCCTGAACTCCTTCAGAACTGTTGATCTTTAGACAGTAGGTGGCGATAAAGGCGCGTCGCCCGTTGTTGCAGGGGGCCATGGAACTTGGACAGAGAGGGTAAAAGAAAGGGCGACCGGTTGGGTCGCCCTTAAAGAGTTGCATGAATTGAACTGCAAGGAAAAGTGGAATGGCAATCAGCGCCAAACGGTCATCTTATTGCTGTTCCGCGAGCATGATAAAGCCCGCCTGTCTTCCGGTGTCCCCGTCGTCGCGGCGGTAGGAAAAGAAGAGTTCCTGGTTGCAGCAGACACAGAGTTCCTCCGACTCGATCTGTTCGGAGGCTAACCCCGCATCGATCAACTGCTGCCGGTTGGCGCGCGCCAAGTCGAGGTGCCACTTACCCTCGCCGCTTTCCCGAGCATAGAGATCCCAGGCCGCGCCTGCCTTCCTGAAGGCGTCGCGGACCGGCGCGTCCACTTCGTAGCAGCACTCCAGTATGGAGGGACCGATCGCCGCAACGATATCCTTCGGGCTGGAGCCGAACAGGCTCGTCATCGCCTCGACCCCTTTCCCCGCGATGTTGCCGACGGTCCCCTGCCAGCCGGCATGCAGGGCAGCTATCACCCCCCGGACCGGGTCGTGGAGCAGGATCGGCACGCAGTCCGCAACGCAGACGGCGATCATGAGACCCGGTTGGTTGGTCACGATGCCGTCGCACTCGAGCTTCAGGAAATGGGAGAACTCAGGGTTCGGGCTGTCAATCACCAGCAGGTCGGTGCCGTGCACCTGGGTCACCGTGAGGAAGCGGTCCAGCGTGGCGCCGAAGCCGCGGGCGAGGAGGCTGCGGTTACCCTCCACGTTGTGCGGTGAGTCGAGCGTGTTGCTGCCGAGGTTGAGGGAGTTGTAGGGGGGGCGCGAGACCCCCTCGTGGCGCGTGGTGAAACCGGCGACTGCCGCCTGTCCGCTGAGTCTCGGCTTCAGGTACTGGAGCTTGCCTACTCTGTTCATTTCCATAAGCGATTACCTCGTCATGATGTGATTCTATATTAGGTGAGATTTCGCCAAATAGCGCCGGCGACTTGATCAATGATCGCGCCAAGACGGAAATTCGGCAGATCATACGCTTTGCGCTATTCGGTCTCCAACTTATACTTGTCATCCAGGTAAGCGATGATGCCCGCCATGTCCGCCGGCAGCTCGGTGTCGAACTCCAGGTACTCCTTGGTGACCGGATGGAGAAAGCCGAGCGTCTTGGCGTGCAGCGCCTGCCGCCCCATCGCCCTGATCATCTGTTTCAGGACTGGGTCCTGGACCCCTGCGAGCCGGCCGCCGCCGCCGTAGAGCTCGTCGGCCACCAGCGGGTGCCCCGCCTCGGAGAGGTGGACCCTGATCTGGTGGGTCCGGCCGGTCTCGAGGCGCAGCTGAATCAGCGTCAGCGCCGGGTAGCGCGCCACGACTCTCCAGTGGGTTACCGCGTCCTTTCCGTGCCGCGCCCTGCCCGACATCTTCTTGCGCTCGATCGGATGGCGGCCGATGATCGACTCGATGCGCCCCTTGTCCTCCTTCAGGCTGCCGTAGACGAGCGCCAGATAGACCCGCTTGATGGTATGGGCCTTGAACTGGTCGGCAAGGGCGTTATGGGCGCGGTCGCTTTTGGCAACCACGATGGTCCCGGAGGTGTCCTTGTCGATCCGGTGCACGATCCCGGGGCGCAGTTCTCCGCCTATGCCAGAGAGGTCCTTGCAGTGGGCGAGCAGGGCGTTCACCAGGGTTCCGTCGGGGTTCCCGGCGCCCGGGTGCACCACCATCCCGGCCTCCTTGTTCACCACCACGACCTCGTGGTCCTCGAAGAGTATCTCGATAGGGATGTCCTGGGGCTGCGGCTCTGCGGCGGCCGGGGGCGGTATGACGATCGAGATGCATTCTCCCCCCTTGAGTTTCAGGGCGGGTTTCTGCTTAGCCCCGTTCACCGTGACCTGTCCGGTCTCGATCAGGCGCAAGGCAGCGGAGCGGGTTATCTCGGGGACGCTGCGGGATATGAAGCTGTCGAGCCGCTCCGGTTCGACGTCTGCGGGAAAGGTGAGTTCAATCGGTTCCATTTGTCTTGCTCCGGGGAGGAAAAACCCTCCCATAAAAAAGCGAAGGCGCGTTTCGAATGAAGCGCGCCCGAGCCTTATGTGTACTGAAAAAGTTCGTTATGCCCTACCAGATGGACGACTCGATCTTCCCCGCCCGCTTGATCAGCAC
>DATCHY010000492.1:0-6078 GCA_036508065.1 Geomonas sp.
GAACGCGCGCCGCGCCGGGGTCGGGGAGCTGATCACCCTGGGACGTGGCGAGATCTCCGAGCTTTCCCCGCCTGCCGGACCCGGAATCCTGATCTTCAACCCTCCCTACGGCAAGAGGCTCGGTGAGGTGGAGGATCTGAAGATCCTCTACAAGGAGATCGGCGACGTGATGAAAAAACGCTGCAAGGGATACACGGCCTACCTTTTCACCGGCAATCTGGAACTCGCCAAATCGGTGGGTCTCAAGGCGTCGAGGCGGATCGTACTTTACAACGGCCCGATTGAATGCCGCCTGCTGAAGTACGAGATGTACTAAACGGTCATTGTCATTAAAATTTCGCCTTGACACCGCTGCGCATTTAACCTATAGTTAAATCTCGCTTTTCGGGCCTATAGCTCAGTTGGCTAGAGCTACCGGCTCATAACCGGTCGGTCCCAGGTTCGAGTCCTGGTGGGCCCACCACCTCTACAATTAGGATGATGTGGGGATGCCCTTAAAGCACCTGTTCAGACGAAAAAATACACGTAAAGTGGAGAAAAAGAGTGCACACCGAGAGGTTGCACTCTTTTTCTTTTGTGTGCGATGATTACTCCCAGAGTCTCAGATATAGTCGGAATTACTAATAAAATTGCCCCTAGCCACCTCGCGGAAAGCTGGGACAACGTGGGGCTACAGCTCGGTGACCCGTCCTCGCCGGTCTCCCGGATCATGGTGGCTCTCGACCCGGGGAGCCCTGCCATCGAGGCTGCCGTCGAGGCCGGCTGCAACCTGCTGATCACCCACCATCCCTTCATCTTCACCCCCCTGAAAAAGATCTCTGCCGCGGACGAAACCGGCCGCCTTGCCATACATGCCCTGAAGAACGACCTTGCCGTCATCTCCCTGCATACCAACTACGACATCGCCCAAGGGGGAGTGAACGATCTCCTGGCCGGGCGTCTCGGAGTCCAGGGGGCGCTGCCGCTCAGGGTGACCGGTGCCGACCAATACCTGAAGCTTGTCCTCTTCGTCCCGAAAGGATTCGAGGAGCGGTTGCTTGAGGCGCTCTCCCCATTCCAGGCACCCATCGGCAACTACCGGGACTGCTCCTTCCAGGGGGATGGCATCGGCAGGTTCACCCCGGTGTCCGGGGCGCAACCGTTCGTGGGCGAAGTGGGGTTGCGGCAGGTGCAGCAGGAGAGCCGCCTGGAGCTACTTATCCCGAAGGAGCGGCTTTCCGCAGCGGTTGCGGCCCTGAAGGGTGCCCACCCCTACGAGGAACCCGCCTTCGACGTGTACCAGCTGCTGAATCAGGGCGGGACCCGCGGCCTGGGACGGATCGGGTCGCTCCCCGAGGCGACCACTGCCGCCGAATTTGCCCTTCTCGTGAAACAGGCGCTCGGGGCCAGCGGTGTGCGCCTGGTGGGCGAGCCCGGGCGGCGCGTGAAGAAGGTCGCCCTTTGCGGCGGCTCCGGCGCATCTCTTTTTCACGAGGCGGCGCGCAAGGGGGCAGACCTCCTGGTGACCGGAGATGTGAAATATCACGAGGCGCGGGAGGCGGAGGCGCTTGGCATAGCAGTCCTGGACGCGGGGCACTTCGCCACCGAGTTGCCGATGGTCCGGGGGTTGGCGGACGCGCTCGAGCGTGCGCTGGCAGTACAAAAGTTTGAGGTGGAGGTCTTGGCGTACCAAGGAGAGAGGGAGCCTTTCAGTTTCTGGTAAGGGCTTCCGCTCTTTATGTGCATACTAACAGGTGTTGGGGAGGCAGATTTTGCGTAACAACTTGAAGTCGTTATACCAGTTACAGGAGATTGACCTGCGGATTGACGGATTGGGCGGCGAGAAGGAGCATCTCCTTGCTGAGGCTCAGGCTCTGGAGTCGAGGCTTGCCGAGGCATGCGAGAAGATCGCGGCCCGGCGCGAAGAGGCTGCCGCACTGGAAGCCGAAAAGGCCGGGCTCGAGGCGAGTCTTGCCGCCGAGACCGAGAACATCGCCAGGAGCGAGTCCAATCTGAAGGAGATCAAGACCCAGAAGGAGTACCAGGCCGTCTCCAAGGAGATCTCCGGAGCCAAGAAGCTGATCGCGGATCTGGAGGACCAGATACTGCAGAAGATCAACGCGATGGAGGAGCTTTCCGGCGACATCCTCAAGAATGAGTCGGACCTGTCCGAGCTGGAGGGGAATGTCGCAGTCCAGCAGGGCGAGGTGCAGGGCCGGGTAGTGAGCCTGGAATCCGGCATAGCTGCCGACGCGGCAGCGCGGGAAAAGGCCATCAAGGGGCTCCCCGCCTCGGCCTTGAAGCGTTACGCGAAGCTTCGCAGTCAGCGCAAAGGGATCGCGGTGGTCGAGGCGAAGGAAGGGAACTGCATGGGGTGCAACATGCAGCTGCCGCCGCAGCTTTACAACACGCTGTTTCGGGCTGACGACGTGATCACCTGCCCGCATTGCCAGCGCATCCTCGTCATGCGTCTGGAAGAGTAATAAAGCAGATCAAGATCAAGATTGAGATTAAGGGTTAAATCCTCAGCCTTAATCTTGATCTTAATCTGTTTCACAGTTTGGCCGAAGCAGACCAGATGGCCGCCGCCCTCACGGGGGGAGGAAAGTCCGGGCTCCATAGGGCATGGTGCTGGATAACGTCCAGCGGGGGTAACCCCAGGGAAAGTGCCACAGAGAGAAGTCCGCCCGCCTCGGCGGGTAAGGGTGAAAGGGTGAGGTAAGAGCTCACCGGGTCCGTCGGTGACGTCGGATGCCAGGTAAACCCCACCAGGAGCAAGACCAAATAGGGAAGCGTTAAGGACGGCCCGTCCGTGCTTCCGGGTTGGTTGCTTGAGGGCGCCGGTAACGGCGCTCCTAGATGAATGACCATCGCCCGCAACCGGGTAACCGGCTGCGGGAACAGAACCCGGCTTACGGGCTGCTTCGGCCAATTTTAAAAAATATTGCAGGCGGCATACCGGAGAGGCGGGGAGCGATCCCCGTCTCTGCCGAAATGGCGTCCAGGGTTGCTGATCGGTTGCCGCTTCGCTCTTGGAAGCGTAGTGCCATGTAGGCTAAGCTCACAGCCTGGATGGCTTTTTTTTATTCCTGCTGGAACAGGACGGATGGCAAACTGCACATGAACTTCGATGAACAGTGGCAAAACGGCGTGCAAACGGTCACGCTCGCCTTCCTGAGCCAGCCGGAGCAGGTGCTGGAGAGGCTCCGCGGGCTCTCGGCCGCGCTCAGGGAGCAAAAGTGTGCCATGCAGGCGCTGGTGGAGCGGGTGGGGGCGGCGTCGCACTGCGCCGGCTGCGGCGGGGAGTGCTGCGTGGCGGGGAAGTACCATTTCACCAGGGCCGACCTGCTGGTCTACCTCGCCACCGGGGAGACGCTCTTCGCGCCGCTCTTTGGCAACGGGCTCTGTCCCTACCTGGGCCGGGAGGGGTGCCTCACCCCGCCGGCCTACCGCCCCTTCAACTGCATCACCTTCAACTGCGAGCGGATCGAGGACCTCCTCTCGGGGGAGGATGTCGCCAGCTTTTACCGGATGGAACGGGAGCTCCGGCGCATATACGGCGAGATCCGCTCCCTTTTCCCGGAATACTCGATGCACGGGGCGCTCCTTGCGGACGCTCCCCCGAAAGACCCGGAAACAGGCTCTGTAGCACGCTAAGTAACTGATCGGAGGTACCATTCATGGCAACCATACATGACATCGTGCTCGCGCACATTGACAATAAGCCGGCCTTCTACGCCAGGATAGAGGAGATCACCCCGGACGTGAAGCCCGGGTGGTGGAAGGTGAAGCTCCTGGTCCTCACCGTCCCGCTCCAGGTCTACACCTGGATCCTGGACGAAAGCCAGGTGAACGGAGCTCCCTTCACCATGGGCGAGACCCCCATCATGCTGGAGAAAGTCGTCTCGCCCGAGCCACCGACCAAGCCGCTCAGCTCGGTCGGCAAGGGGGCCGCCTCCCGCAAGGGGACCAACGTCGTCTCCCTCTTCGACAGGAAAAAACCTTGAGGTGAAGGGGCGGAGGCTCCCTCCTCCGCCCGCCTCCTTGCCGGTTTGACGATTTTAACTCGCCGGAATGCCTGCCCTATTCATTCCCCATCGCCAATCCCCCGCCGGCCTGCTCCCTCCGGTCGTTAAACCCCTGGAAAACCTCCAAAAAATTCACTTTTTCCGGTCAAATATGCCTTGACATCACCGTTGCCCTACCGTATAGTTCGTGCGCAAAGTGGTATAAAGTGGTATGAAGTGGCAAAAAGTGCCGGGGTGGCCATGTTCAGAGGGAAGTTCGAGACGACGATCGATGCGAAAGGACGCACCAGCATTCCCGCGAAATTCCGCGAGGTTCTGGTCGAGGCCTTCGGCGATGAGCGTTTTTTCCTCACCAAATCGAGCCCGGTCCGACTCGGCGCTGGACAGTTCAGCTACGGCCTGGTGATCTATCCCTACAACGATTTTCTCGCGCTCGAGGAGAAGCTGAAGGTCGGCACCGGCCTCGGCCTCAGCCTCGCGGAACTCGCCGCCGTGAAGCGCACCGTTCTGGTCCCGGCCGTCGAGTGCGTGGCGGACAAGCTCGGGCGCCTGCTGGTGCCGAGCGATCTCAGGAAGAGCGCGCTCCTCGAGCGGGAGATCCACTTCGTCGGCATGCAGAACAAGGTCGATATCTACAGCCAGGCCATCTGGGCCAGGGTGTGCGAGCAGGACGAGCAGAACTTCCCGATCGATTCCCCCGCGCTTGCGGGACTGGGGCTCTAGATGGAGGATTTTCACCACATATCGGTCATGCCGGACGAGGTGCTGGCCGCGCTGGCGCCGCGAACGGGCGGGGTCTACGTGGACGGCACCCTGGGCGGAGCCGGGCACGCGGGGCTCATACTCACGGCCAGCGCACCCGACGGCATCCTGATCGGCTTTGACCGGGACGCCGAGGCGATAGCGGTCGCCCGGGAGAGGCTTGCCCCTTTCGGCGCGCGGGCGCGGCTGTTCCAGAGGAATTTCGCCGCCATCACTATGAGCCTCGCCGAAATCGGGGTGGACGCCATCGACGGCTTCGTGCTCGACCTCGGGGTCTCCTCGCACCAGCTGGACAAAGACGAGCGCGGCTTCAGCTTCATGCACGACGCCCCGCTCGACATGCGGATGGACCGGAGCAGCGGCCTCACCGCCGCCGACCTGGTGAACACGCTCCCCGAGGCGGAACTGTTCCGGATCATCCTCGAGTACGGGGAGGAGCGCTGGGCCAAGCGGGTGGCCTCCTTCATCGTGGCCGCGCGGGACCGGCAGCCGATCGAGACCACCCTGCAGCTCGTCGACCTGATCAAGGGCGCCATTCCCAAGGCCAAGTGGGAGGAGCGCCTGCACCCGGCCACCAGGACCTTCCAGGCCCTGAGGATCGCGGTGAACGAGGAGCTGAAGAGCCTGGAAGACGGGCTGGCCGACCTGCTCAAGCTTTTGAGGGTAGGGGGGCGCGGCGCGGTGATCTCCTTTCATTCCCTGGAGGACAGGATCGTCAAGTCGAGCTTTCGCGCCGCCGCCACCGGCTGCACCTGTCCCAAGGGATTGCCCGGCTGCGTCTGCGGCAGGGTGCCGCAGTTCAAGGTCGTGACGGGGAAGCCGCTGCGTGCCGGGGCGGAGGAAGTTGCAGGGAACCCGCGCTCCCGGAGCGCGAGGCTTCGGGTCGTGGAAAAGATCATCTAAAGAGGACGTATCCATATGGGACATAGCAAGGTTGCCTACGGCAAGGTCGCCGCACCGGCGCGCAGCGGCGCCCCAGCCCGTGAGAGCTGGAACACCTTTCCCTATCTGACGGGGGTCATGGTGCTCTTGACGCTGGTCTCCATCTTCCACGTCTGGTCCCGGGTCGAGGTGATCGACCTGAACCTGAAGATCTCGGAATCGGCCAGGCTCTTCAAGGAGGAGGGGCAGGAGAACAAGCGCCTGAAGCTGGAGGTCGCCTCGCTGAAGGCCCCGGCCAGGATCGAGGCGCTTGCCACGGGTGAACTCGGCATGGCGCTCCCAACCGACCAGCAGGTGGTCCTGGTCAAGTGATAGAGAAACGGGAGAAATGGGCCAGGGTCCGGATGCGCTCGGTGGCCCTCCTTTT
>DATCHY010000493.1:0-3613 GCA_036508065.1 Geomonas sp.
TGCAGTTTATTTCTCGGGAAGCGTAGTTGATGAAGGACATGCGACATTACCTCTTATTAGTTAGCTGAACAGATTGTCGATATCGTCGTCGGTTATCTC
The DNA here is from genome assembly GCA_036508065.1 of Geomonas sp. Lineage (GTDB taxonomy): Bacteria > Desulfobacterota > Desulfuromonadia > Geobacterales > Geobacteraceae > Geomonas. Next base: position 100 of record DATCHY010000493.1, read on the forward strand.
GGCGAACGGGAATTCGCTCTCGCCGCTCTTCTCTTTTTCCTCGCTCTTCTTCATCAGGCGGCCGAAGATGGCGGCCAGCTCGTCGGAGGATTTCTTCACCCGGAGACGGACCAGGCCCAGCGAGGAGCGGCTGTCGAAGAGAACCACCAGTATCACCCGGCCGGCGACGATGGAGATGTGCAGGTTGTCCTTCTCCCCTTCATGAAACAGGATGGAGAATTCCTTCTCACCGATCAGCTTCGCCAGGCCTCCGGTGGCCGCGATGTTCCCCGCCGTAAGGGAGGCGAGCGAGGTCGTGTCGAAGCGCTCCGTCTCGCCGCACCCCGTGATCAGCTGGCCGTTCTTGTCCACCAGAAAGATGACCTTGGCATTGGCTTCCCTGAGGAGCTTCTCGATAACGGCATTTATCTGCTTGAATTCCTCATCGTACATAACCAACTGAGGATTCGCCATGGATGACTCCTTGAGCGGTGCTGAATTTTGACGCGAATGTTAATCTATAGCAGAACCATTGCGCCATTTCAAGGTATTTGGGATTCCCGCGCTGCCGCGCGGAAATTAGGTTGAGGTTAAGGTTAAGGTTGAGTTTAAGTCCTTAACCTTAACCTGCTTCACCCGCCATGCCGCGCGCGGCCTCAAGGAGAGCCGCGACCTTGGCAGGGTCGCCCGCCTCGCTGTACAGCCTGAGCACCGGTTCCGTCCCCGAAGGGCGAATCAGCAGCCAGGAGCCGTCCTCGAAGATGTACTTGAAGCCGTCCCTGAAGTTGTGCTGCACCACGTCGAAACCGGCGATGTTCTCGATCCCCCCCGCGGCCAGCCCCTGCACCAGCCGCGTTTTGGCGGCGTTTTCGATGGGAAGATCGATCCGGGCGTAGTGGAAGTGCCCGATCTCGTCCATGGTCTCTTCCAGCAGCGCCCGGAGCCCCTTGCCGCTCATGGCCATCGCCTCCAGGAGCAGGAGCGCCATCAGGATCCCGTCGCGCTCCGGGATATGCCCCTTCACGCCGAGGCCGCCGGATTCCTCGCCGCCCATCAGGATGTCGTGCTCCAGCATCAGCTCGCAGATGTGCTTGAAACCGATCGCGGTCTCGAAGAGCTGCAGACCGTACTTGGCCGCCAGCAGATCGATCATCCGCGTGGTGGAGACGGTCTTCACCACGCCGCCGCGCACCCCCTTCCTTTCGTAGAGGTGGCGCAGGAGCACGGTGAAGATCCGGTGCGAGGAGAAGAACTCGCCGCGCTCGTCAACGGCGCCGATGCGGTCCGCGTCCCCGTCGAGAGCGAGCCCGACCTGGTACGCGCCGCTGGCGACGAGCTCCGAGAGCTCCACCAGATGCTCGGCGATCGGCTCCGGCGGATGCCCGCCGAATGAGGGGTTTTCCGTACCGTGGATCTCCGTGATTCCCGGCACGAGAAGCGGCAGGAAGCCGCAACCGGCACCGAACATCGGGTCCACCACCGCCTTGATGCCGGCTCCCCGGATCAGCTCCAGGTCGACGTACCTGCCGAGCTGGGCGAGGTAGGGAGCGGCGGTGTCAACAAGCTGCAGCAGTCCCGAGTCGAGCGCCTCGGCAAGGGTGAGGGCGACAACCGGACGGGAGCTGGCGAGGTTATCCGCCACCATCCGTTCCAGGACCCTGGTCGTCGCCGGCCTCGCCGAGCCCCCGAAGGACTCCTTCACCTTGAAACCGTTGTAGCGGGGCGGGTTGTGGCTGGCGGTGATCATCACGCCGGCGCCGGCACCCCGTTCGTGGACGGCCCATGACACGGCGGGCGTCGGAGAGTAGCCGTCGGAAAGCCAGGCCCTGATGCCGTTTCCGACCGCGATACCGGCGACCCGCTCCGCGAACTCGCGGGAGAGGAAGCGCCGGTCGTAACCGATCACCACCCCCCGGTCGGCCAGCCCTTCCTTGTGCATATAGTCCATGGTCGCCTGGGCCACCAGTGAGAGATTTTCGAAGGTAAACGTGTCGGCTATCACGCCGCGCCAGCCGTCAGTGCCGAATTGTATCTGCAACCTAGCCCCTCCTGTATCTAATTAAAGTGCGCCATTTTTCCATGACGGCGAGGTCCCTGTCAACCTTTTGTTACCAATCCCGGCCTGAAGGGTTGACCGGGGAGCAGGATTGGCTTATATATATTCAACAAAACCACTCAATAGGAGGATTCTAACATGCTGAAAAGATTTGTCTGCGTGCTGCTTTTGGGGCTCTGCCTCGCGGGAAGCGCCTTCGCTGCGGAAGGGGCCAAGAATCCGACGCTGGTCCTGGAGACGAGCCTCGGCAACGTGAAGGTCGAGCTGTTCCAGAAGGAAGCGCCCATCTCGGTGCAGAACTTCCTCGACTATGCGAAGAGCGGCTTTTACAACGGGACCATCTTCCACCGTGTCATCTCCGGCTTCATGATCCAGGGTGGCGGCTTCACCCCGGAGCTAACCCAGAAGCCGACCAAGGCAACGATCAAGAACGAGGCGGCCAACGGCCTCAAGAACGAGCGGGGCACCCTGGCGATGGCGCGCACCAACGTGGTCGACTCCGCCTCTTCCCAGTTCTTCATCAACGTGAAGGACAACGAGTTCCTGAACCACCGCGAGGGGGGTCCCCAGGTATTCGGCTACGCTGTATTCGGCAAGGTGATTTCGGGGATGGACGTGGTAGACAAAATCGCCGCCACGCAGACCGGCATGCAGAAGGGCTTCGGCGACGTACCGGTGACCCCCGTGGTCATTAAATCGGTGAAGTTCATTAAGTAAACAAAAACGTTAAGTCGTTGAGTCGTTAGATTTGCATAGAGGGCGCCGCCAGGCGCCCTTTTCTCGTTCAACTTATCACCCTGCAGTTCATCTCCCCCGCCGCTGCGCCAGCAGCATCAGGTTTCCCACGGTGAAAAGGAGCGCGCCCAGCAGCGCAGCTAGGGCACCGGGCTCCCGATGGATCTCCAAAAGCGCGACCGGCGCGGGGTTCAGCGCCACATCCTTCACGTAGATACCGTACCCCTTGTGAAACAGCGGCTCGTTGGGACGTACTCGGCTCAGCTCTCCGCTACCCACGCGCAACTCCGCACCGTAGGCACTCATCATCCCTCGGGGCCCGACCTCTGCCGTGATCCGTTCGACCCGCACCCGCTCACCGCCGGGAAAGCCGATGATGCCTCCTTCGCCCAGCTGGAGCTGCTCCTTGTAACCGCCATAGGCGGAAAAAAGGTGCGCCAGGGCGATCAGGAGAAAACCGGCATGCATCAGCTGGGGTGCCAGGCTCCTCCCCTTCTTCCTGAGCGCTTCGATGCTGCAAAGAAGGGCATTCAGGCAGAGGAGCACCAGGAGCGCTACCGCGAGCCAGAGCCACCAGGAGAAGGCAAACGGTGCCAGCCGCAGCCAGAGCAAAAGCGGCATGTCGTTCAGCCCCGCCGCCTCCGAGGAGCCGCGGGCGAACGAGCCGACCGCCAGGGCGAGCATCACCCCAGACATGAGCCAGAGGCCGAGGTTGAGCGAGGTAAGGCGGGTGTAGATACTGTT
>DATCHY010000494.1:0-4714 GCA_036508065.1 Geomonas sp.
TTTGGATGCCATGCTCTTCAGCAAACTGCCGGACGATATTTTCAAGCCCCTTGCCGGTCCCAACAGGCACATCTACCAGGATGTCCTGCTCGCCCTGTATCCGGTGTTCTTCGACGAAAACGAGGCGGAGGACTTCTTCCCGCGCAAGGATGCGGTCCTCGACGAGATGGAGGAAACCCTCGGCCGCCTGGGCCGCCTGCAGTGGGTCGCGGAAAACAGCGAGGACCCCGAGGAGATGGAACCCTTCCCGAGCGTGCCGCGCTGCGCCGACTACATCTACGCCCGCCTTTTGAAGACCGGCTGGCTGGAAGAGGACCAGGAGGGGTACAACAAGTCGGTCGTCATGCCTCCCATCGTCAGCGCGCTCCTGTCGTCCCTGATCGACATCTCGCACAACCAGAAGAAAAGCTACGGCGGGACCGTGCTCGGCATCCTGGTCCAGATCGAGGCGGCGATCAGCAACCCCGAGGAGATGGGCCAGCTCTTCATCGAGGCCTTCGACAACACAAGGAAGTTCAACAGCCACCTGACCAGCATCATCTACGGCCTCAAGGACATCCAGACGCAGATCACGGCGAGCCGCGCCCCGCGGGAGATTCTCGCCACCTTTTTCGACGATTTCGTCACCAACATCCTGATCGCCGATTACAAGACGCTGCAGTCCGAGAACAACCCCTTCCGGTTCCGCACCCGCATCCTCCAGCACCTGCGCACCCTGCAGGGGAGCTGGGACACCGCCGTCGGCATCGCCAGGCACTACGAGGAGAGGTACGCCCTCCCCGAAGCGGCCGCGCGCCTGCGCCTGATGGATCACATCCAGTACCTGCTGCGCTCCTTCGAGCTGGTGAACAAACGACTGGCGAAGATCGACCAGTTCCGCGCCCGCCTGGAAGAGCGGGTCGCCGAGACGGTGCGCTACCTCGACAAGACCAGTCCCGGCATCCGCACCAGGATCGCCGCCGTCCTGGAAGGGATCGGCAACCTGAGCGAGACGGCGCCTGACAGGCTGGAACGGATCCCTTCCCCGCACGGGTTGTTGCAGCACCCGATCCTCGCGCCGGGCAGCGTGCGCGTGAGTGCCAGGCGCCGCCAGCCGGTAAGCGCGCAGATCCTCCGGGAGTCGGCCGTCTCCGACCAGGTTGTGGCCCGCAGCCGCGCCCTCATCGCGTACATGGCGAGGCGCCGGATCACCTCGGAGAAGGTCGTCGCTTTCATCGAGCGGCAGCTGGCCGGGAAGGATATGGTCACGGCCGAGGAGATGACCATCGAGACGGTCGAGGACTACATGGCATTCACACACATAAAGCGTCTCTCCACGCTGGGAAAAAAGGGGAACGCAGACGCCGCGCGCTACCTCATCACCCCGACCAGCGAGCCGTGCGCCAACCGCTGGCTGGAAAGCCGCGGTTTCATCATCCAGAGGAGAAACCCCTGATGCTTTCCGAACTCAAAAGGATACTCGACACCGAGCCGGTGGAAGCCTCGGACCTGAGGCAGACCGCCTCCGTGCTCCTGGAGCGGCAGTTCCTCTATGCCGACCAGAGCCTGGACAAGAAGCACTACGGTCGCGTGATGTGCCATATTCCCTATTTCAGCAACCTGTTCGACGCCCTGAACCGGAGGCTCGTGTACGACCACGATTTCGGGCTGGTCGGCACGCTCCCCATGGACGGCGCCCGGGTGGTGCAGCTTCCCTTCGAGGAGTCGATCATGCTCCTTTGCCTGCGGCTATTGTACGAGGAGGGAGTGGAAAAGTACCAGGCGCGCCAGGGGTGCGTGTTCACCGACAGCGAGCTCCTGCTGAACCGCTACGAAACGCTGGCCCGCCGCGAGCGACCGGGACTGGTTAAGCTTCGGGAGAGTCTGCGGAACTTTGCACGCTTCGGTCTCATCGAAGTGAACGAGGAACAGGACCGGGTCATCGCCATCCAGGTACGTCCGGCGCTCCGTTACGTCACCACCGAAGGATACCTCACCCAGCTGGAGGCACTCCTGGAAGGAAGAGCCGAGGCCGACCCCTCGCAACCAACCCACCCGGAGGCGGCCGATGAAGAAGCTCAATAAGATCGTCCTCGTCCAATGGTACCTGCTCTCGGCGATCGAGATACCGGTGCGCGGCAACATGGCGATCATCGGACCCAATGCCTCGGGCAAATCGTCCATCCTCGACGCCATCCAGACGGTGCTTACCGGGGCCAACAAGAACCGGGTGACGCTCAACCCGGGCGCGGGCGAGAGAAGCAAGCGGAGCATCAGGGAGTACTGCCTGGGTGTCGTGGACGACCCGAGCGTCTCCGCCTCCATCCGCCCGCGCGCGCAGGCCACCACCTACCTGGCGCTCGGCTTTCTGGACGAGGCGACGGGGGAGGAGACCTGCGCCGGCATCGCCTTCACCGCCTCCCTGAGCGACCCGGACGAGCACGTCGAGGGACGCTTCATCGTCCCCGGCCTCTCGGTCAGCCTGGACGATTTCATCCGCGAGACCCCCGCCGGGCGCGAGACCATACCGTGGGCCGAGGTGAAGCTCAATTGGAACCGGCAGCTGCGGCTCGCCGACAGGGTCTCCTATCCGACCCAGGCGGGACGCTTCACCAAGGAGCTCTTCAGCGAACTGAGCGAGGACAAGGGGTACCCCAACGACGACGAGGCGATCCTCAAGAACCTGCGCAACGCCATCGTCTTTTCCCCCATCACCGACACGACCGAGTTCGTGCGCAAGTTCATCCTGGAGCCGGACGATTCCCTGCGCCTGGGGGAGCTGCGCCGCGCCCTGAAGAATTACCGGGACATGAGCCGGAAGGCCGAGGAGGTGGCGCTGCGCATCGAGGACCTGGCCGCCATCGACGGCCTGTGCGAAACCGTTGCCAAGGCGCACCGCGTCCACGCCATCTCCAGCTGGCTCTCGCACGCGGCACAGGTGGAACGGATCCTAGAGCTGCTGGGACCGGATGAGGACGAACTCGAGGCGGCCGAAGGACTGCTGCAGGGGGCGGTCGGCGAGGAGGGCGCACTCGACGATGCCATCAAGCGCGACATCACCGAACTGGCCCGGAAGAAGGCGACGCTGGAGAATTCCGACCTGGAGCACCGCCGTCAGAAGCTCGAGCTGGACCGCAAGAACGCGGAGAACGAGGAGCGCGCCGTCGTGAACGCCATAGCTGCGGTCAAGAGGACCCTGCGGGCGCTTCCCGACCGGAAGCCGGTGCTCGACGCGGCGCCCGCTCCCCTTGCCAGGGCGATCGAGCGGGTCCATGCCCTGACCAGGTCCGAGGGCGACATGATGGAGATCTTCTGGCCGCGGGACCCGGCGGCGGTCGACTCGGCGCTCGCCGCGCTGCACTCCCTGACGGCGGAAAACCTGCCGCTTCTGGAAAAGCGCAAGGACCTCATGGCGACCAGGCTGCTGGCTCAGGAGCGGGAGGGGGCCGAGCTATCCAGGCGGCGGGATAAACTCAAGGTCGGGAAGGCGATCAGCGAGGATACCGAGAAGCTCGGCGAGCTGCTGCAGGAGTTCGGCATCCCCTCGACCCCGATCTGCGACCTGGTCGACGTTTCCGACGAACGCTGGCGCAAGGCGATCGAGAGCTGCCTGGGGATGCACCGCGAGGCGCTCATCGTCGACCCGGGGAACGCCAAGGACGCGATCCGGGTCTACCGCCGCGAGGGGCGGGCGTTCAACCGCGGCCAGAGGATCGTCGACACCCTGAAGACGGAGCGCTGGGTGAACAAGGTGAGCCCGGGGAGCCTGGCGGAACTGGTGACGACGGAAAACAGCCACGCGAGGGCCTACATCAACAGGCATCTGGGGAACGTGATGCGGGTGGAGACCGAGCAGGAGCTGGTGAAGCACGAGCGCGCCGCGACCGCGGACCTGATGCTCTACACCGGCGGAGCCACCACGGCCATGAAGCCGGTCGACTCCATCCTGGGCCGCCAGTCGCGGGAAAGGCTTCTGGAGCGCGTCGAGGATGATCTGGCCGACAAGGTGAGGGGAAGGCTCGCGGCGGCCGACGAGGTGAAGGCGCTCGGGGAACTGCTCAGGTCGCTTGGCAAGGTGGAGGCGCCGACCCAGGACGCGGCGAGCCTGGCCGAGATGGTGCGCGTCCGCGAGGCACGGCAGGCCGAGCTGGTGCAGATCGGGGAGGGGATGGTCGATCTCCTCAACAACGAGGACAAGGGCCTCAGGACCGCCATCGCTCAGCTTTCCGGGGTGATCGAGCAGACCGAGGCCAAGCGGAAGAATCTGGGGAGGAGAAAGGACGCGCTGCACCAGGGGATTGCCGACAAGAAAAGCGCGCTCGCCGCCAAGGAACGGATGCTGGACCACTTCGGCAAGGAGCGCGACAGGTGCGGCCTGAGCCGGCATTTCGCGGCCTCCGATGCCGCGGAGAGCATGGAGCGGCTGCGGGAGAAGTTCGAATGGAACTATAACGCCATCATCGATCATGCGGAGCGCGAGGAGAAAGCGGCCTTCGACCGGATCGGGCGGTCCGAGGAGCGGGCGCGCGGCAGGTTCAGCGAGCATCGCAACCGCTACGCCCAGCACGCCGGCGAGGCCGAAGCCGGGTGCGGCGAGGGGAGTTTCGAGGAGCTGGTTTACACGGTGCGTCTGATGAAGAAATCGCTCGAGGACACCAGTCTCGCCGATTACCGGGACAAGGCCTCGCGTGCGCTCTACGAGGCGGAGCTGGCGTTTCGCGCCAAGTTCGTGGTG
>DATCHY010000495.1:0-13039 GCA_036508065.1 Geomonas sp.
GATCAAAGCGTCCGTACTTGAAACCAGAGCCCTTGCACCTCCCCAGCCCCACCAAGGGATGGGATCCCTTCAGAAGCGCACCTTGTCCAGGAATGACTGCACCATCGGGGTGAAGGTCTCGTGCTCCAGGAGGAAGGCGTCGTGTCCGTAGGAGGAGGTGATCAGGTGGTATTCGACGTTCTTGTCGAGACCCTTGAGCGAGGTCACCATTTCTTCGGTCTGGGCCGGCGGGTAGAGCCAGTCGGAGGTGAAGGCGAAAAACTGGAGCGCGGCGGTGACCGGCGCGAACGCCTCTTCCATGGATTCGCACCCTGATGCGACGTCGTACAGGTCGAGCGCCTTGGCGAGGTAGAGGAAGGAGTTGGCGTCGAAGCGGTCCACGAAGTTGTAGCCGTTGTAGTTCAGGTACCGCTCCACCTCGAACTGGCCGAAGAAGTCGAACTGACCGTCGCGCGCCGAGAAACGGCGGTCGAATTTCGCCGTCATCGACTCGTCGGAGAGAAAGGTGATGTGCCCGATGCCGCGGGCCAGCGCCAGGCCGTCCTTGGGGTTCTTCCGGTACTCACCCTTTTTCCAGGTCGGGTCGTTGAAGATGGCCCAGCGGGCGACGGCGTTGAGCGATATGGCCTGGGCGGAGGGGCGCGGCGTGGTGGCGAGCACGACGGCCGAGGCGACCCGGTCGGGGAACTGGGTCGCCCACTCGAGCGCCTGCATGCCGCCCATGCTCCCGCCCAGGACGCAGAAGAGCCTCTCGATGCCGAGCCGGTCCATGAGCAGCGCCTGGGCGCTCACCATGTCGCGTACCGTGATGACGGGGAAGGCGAGGTTGTAGCGTTTTCCGGTTTTCGGGTTGAGCGAGGTGGGGCCCGTGGAGCCGAAGCAGGAGCCGATCACGTTGGAGCAGATCACGAAGTAGCGGTCCGTATCGAGGAGCCTGCCGGGACCGACGATTTCGTCCCACCAGCCGGCCCTCTTCTCCTCCGCGTTGTAGCGACCCGCCAGATGCGCGTTTCCGGTCCAGGCGTGGGTGACCAGGATCGCGTTGGAGCGCGCCTGGTTCAGGGTGCCGTAGGTCTCGTAGGCGACCTCGATCGGTCCCAGGATGCGGCCGCTTTCCAGGCGCAGTTCCGTTTCGAACCGGGCGGTCTGTTCTGTAACTATGCCGTAGGACATGTCTCTCTCGTTATCGGATGTGCCGGCAGGTGTCCGGGACGCAAAAAAGCCCCGTCTCGGATGATGAGAAGGGGCTTTTTGGGTGTAAAAGTTCAAAGCGCCTTTCTCATCTTCGCCTTTCGGCAGGATTTAGCACCTGGCGCCCCTTGCAGGGCCGGTTGCTGTGGTTTCGCAGGGCCTTTCCCTCCACCACTCTAGATAAGCAGGACTTTCTATTCAATTTTGCAGAAGGATAAGGGAGCCGGCCCTTTTTGTCAACGCCAAATTGACGGCTCCCTTTGGCCTGCGGATACCGCCCGGCAGGGGCGCTAGCTCATGACGCGACCGCCCGGAAGACCGCGCAGAAGTCCTGGTCGGAGAGCCCCAGCGCCTTCGCCTTCTTGAAGGACTCGTTGGCTGCGGCCGCGCAGAAGAGCGGCTGATCCAGGGTGTCACCGAGGGCGACGGCGAGGCGGAGGTCCTTTTGCATGTGCTTGAGGGGAAACGCCGCAGGGAAGGTCCCCTGCGCTATCTGGGCTCCCTTCATCTTGAACATCGGGTTCGCCATGGCGCCGGAGTCGATGACATCGAGCAGATCGCTGGTTTCAAGGCCCGCCTTTCCGGCCAGGGCCAGCCCCTCGCAGAAGGCCGCCATCATGCCGCCCATGACCATGTTCACGATCAGCTTCATCTGCGCGCCGTTACCGAGTTCGCCGAGGAAGAGGCTCTTCTTCCCCATCTTCTCGAAGCCCGGGAGCGCCTGGTCGAAAAGCTCCCGGTCGCCGGCGGCAAGGATTATCAGGGTGCCGTCTTCAGCGGGCTTCTTGCTCCCCGAGACGGGCGCCTCCAGGAACCTGCCTCCCTTCCGGGAGATCGCCGCGCCGATCTGGCGTGCGGTGGCGGCATCCACGGTCGACATGTCGACGTAGCCGCGTCCCTCGCCGATCCCCTCCAGCGCACCGCCGGGTGCGAAACAGACGGCTTCGGCGGCTGCCGGGTCCGCCAGCATGGCGAAGGTGATCTGGCAGGATGCGGTCACCCCGGCGGGAGTCGCCGCGACCGCGGCACCCAAGGCCGCGAGTTCGGCGCATTTGTCCGGCGACCGGTTCCAGACCGTGACCTCGAAGCCGGACTTGAGCAGGTTCTTCGCCATGGCGCTCCCCATGATGCCCAGTCCTAAAAAGCCAAATTTTTGCATGCTCCCCTCCTGTTGGGTTTATTGTAGTGGATCGGTCCCATCCGGCCGATCATTCTGATTAATTAATCACTCTACCAGCCGGACCTGCCGCCACTTCCGCACCGAGTTGATCAGGTAAAGCTGCTCTGCAGATTCCAGGTCGCGGCGGGTCAGCACCCGTTCCCTGATGCTGCCAAGCGCCAGGAGCTCACCCCTGAAGACCCCCGGCAGCAGCCCGCTTGATATCGGCGGGGTGAGGAGCTCGCCGTCAAGAAGCGCGACGACATTGCTGCTCGATCCCTCGGTCGCCTCGCCGCGCTCGTTGAGGAAGATCACCTCCGCCAGGTCGGGTCGCCGGGCCAGTTCCCCGGCGTAGACTCCGCGCCAGCTCGTCTTGTGATAGAGAAAGGCGTCGGCCGAGTCCACGGCGACGGTAGCGAAGGCTGCGGTCGCGTCCAGCGCCGGTTCCGCGATCGGTGCCGATTCGCAGATGATCCTGCCGTCATTGAAAAGGAGCAGCCGCACCTTCTCTTTTTCGGTGCGACCCGCGGCGAACGCCTGGAGTGCGCCTTGGGCCGCCCCCGGCTCCAGCGGGAAGCCGAAATAGGCTGCGGAGTGCGCCAGCCTCTCCATGTGCCGCTCCAGCAGGAAATAGCCGCCGTCGTACAATAGCGATTCAATCAGATGGAAGTCGCGGCCCCGCTCCCGGGCAAAGCGCCCCTTGGCAAGGCATTCGGCATACTCGCCCGCGGCGTTCGAATCGTAGGTGATGCCGCTGCCGATGCCGAGCTCCCCGCGGCCGGAGGCCGTGTCCAGCACAACCGTCCGTATCGCCACGCTGAACTGGGCCTCGCCTCCCGGCGAGAGATAACCGAGGCAGCCGGTGTAAAGTCCGCGCGGCGCCCCCTCAAGCCCGGCGATGATCTCCATGCTCCGCCGCTTGGGGGCGCCGGTGACCGATCCGCAGGGGAAGAGCGCCCGGAACAGCCCGAGCGGGCCGATCCCCTGCTCCAGCCGGGAGGTGACGGTCGAGGTCATCTGATGCACGGTTGCGTGTGTCTCGACGTCGAAAAGCGAGGCAACCTGCACCGAGCCGGTACCTGAAACCATCCCCATGTCGTTTCGCAGCAGATCGACGATCATCAGGTTCTCGGCGAGCTCCTTCGGGCTCCCCCTGAGCCTGAGCTTTTCCGCCTCGTCCTCCTCCCACCACCTTCCCCTTGGCGCCGTCCCCTTCATCGGGCGGGTGGTGAGGACCCCGCCCGAAAGCGAGAAGAAGAGCTCGGGCGAGGCGGAGAGTATCCGGTAGCTTCCGGTCTCCAGGTAACAGCTGTACGGGGTGGGCTGGCAGCGCCGCAGCTCGCCGAAAAAGGAGCGGGGACTGCCGGAAAAGGAGAAGCGCTGCCGCATGGTGAGATTGACCTGGTAGCAGTCGCCGGCCGCGATCAGCTCCCGGATGGCTGCGACGGCACCGGCGTATTCCTCCTCGCCTAGGGAGGGCTCCCAGTCCGAGGTCCGGTACGGCTCGCTTTCGGCGGGGAATGGGTCGGCGCGGCGCTCCTCGAAGAGACCGAACCAGAGAAGCGGCAGTCCGCCCGGTGCGCAGCTGGTGAGGTCGCCGTTGAGGGCGCTAGCCGCCTCGTAGCAGATGAAGCCCGCCGCGTGCAGCCCGCCTGCTACCAGCTCCTCCAGAAGCCTCAGTGCCGGGACCACCTCTTCTGGGCTCGCCGCGCTCACCTCCCCGACGCGTCCCGAAAAGCTGAAGCCGTGCACAAAGGCGGGGGCGTCCGCCGTCACGGTTTACCGACCGAGCAGATGCCGGTGATCGGGCAGTTGACGCAGGTAAGGAGGTCCTTGCCGTCGCACCCCTCGGAGATGCCGAGGTGGCACAGGGAGAAGTCGTACTTGACCGGGTCCTCCGGGTCGAGTTGCCGCAGCCGCGAGGTGATCTCCCGGGCCATGCGCCAGTCCGCCTGCTTGCGGCAGGTGAAACCGAGGAAGCCGCAGATCCTCTGGATATGGGCGTCCACCGGGATCACCAGTTGAGCGGGGCTGATCCCCTTCCAGATGCCGAGATCGATCCCGTCATCGGGGCGCACCATCCAGCGCAGGTACATGCAGAGCCGCTTGCAGGCGCTCCCGGAGGCGGGCGAGGGGAACAGGAAGGGGAAGTAGGAGTCGTGCGGGATGCCGCCGGCGCCAAAGACAGCGGAGTAGTCGAGAGCTTTCACCGCGCCGGTGAAGTCGGAGAGCGTCTGGGTCACGTCCTCGCGGCCATCGTCGTGGAAGCGCAGCAGCCACCCCTCTATGGAGCCCGCCTCGCGCAGCATGGTCTGGCAGGCGAGGAGCAGCGCGCAGAGGTCGCGGCCGTCGTTGAAGCGGTGCTTGAAACCGGCGAAGAGCCTAAGCCCCTGTTTCGGCTCGAAGCGCTCCACGAAGAGCCGCGGCGATCCCCCCATGGCGTCGAAGATCCCGGCCAGGTTTCTCAGGATGATCTTCACGTTGCCGTAGGCAAAGGAGGCCGCGATGAGGCCGGCGATCTCCCGGTCCTGCGGAGTCTGGTAACGGTGGCAGAAGGAGAGCGGGTCATTGGCGAGATGCGTCTGGGAGCGTGCCGCGTAGAGCCCTTCGAGTATTGATTTCAGCTCCACGATTCAGTTTCCTTTTGCGGCAGAGATGGACAATCTGTTACGGCCTGCTAGATTATCATATGTGGTTTGACTGCTGAAAGTAAAAAGGGGGCACCATGAAGCTTGCTGAACTGTTTCCGGAAGGGGGGCGGGGTGTGATCGGCACGGCCGATGCGAAGGGGGTGGTGAACCTTGCGGTGTTCGCCACGCCGCACATCATCGACGAGGAGACCCTGGCCTGGGGCTTAACCGAGGGGCGCAGCTACGCGAACCTGAAGGAGAACCCGCATGCCAGTTACCTTTACCTGGCCCCGTCGCGCGGCTACAGCGGCTGGAGGCTGGCGCTTACCTTCAAACGGGAGGCGGGGGAGGGTGAGCTGCTGGCGGGTATCAAGGAGGCGGCGACGCGGGCCGCGGGCCCCCAGGCGGGTGCCGCGATAAAACATGTGGTCTATTTCAAGGTCGACGAGGTGCGTCCCCTCATGTGAGGGGAACTCCCTTCTTCGGGCTCTCCAGGATGAAGGTGACCGGGCCGTCGTTCACCAGTGAGACCTCCATGTCGGCCTGGAAGATCCCGCTTTGCACCGGCACGCCGAGTTCCCAGACCTTTCCCATGAAGTAGGTGTAGAGGCGGTTGGCCTCCTCCGGGTCGGCCGCCGTGTCGAACGAGGGGCGCCGCCCCTTGGCGCAGTTCCCCGCCAGGGTGAACTGGGAGACGGCGAGCATCTCGCCCTTTACCTCCGCCAGCGCAAGGTTCATCTTCCCCGCCTCGTCGGCGAAGATCCTCAGGTTGACGATCTTTTCCGCCAGCCAGTCCGCCTGCTTCAGGGTGTCGCCCATCTCGACGCCGAGCAGGACCAGGACCCCGCAACCGATCTCCCCGATGACCCTCCCGTCAACGCGCACCCTCGCTTCTTTCACCCGCTGGATGACAGCCTTCACGCAAAGACCTCCTCGGCCGTTTCCTGGTACATCTGCCGTGCCTCGGCGGAGAAGGTGGCGAAGACCACCCTGCTCAGCCCGGGGTGGCTTGCCAGTGCCTCCTTGGCCTCTTCCAGGGCGATCCGGCAGGCCTCTCCCATCGGGTAACCGTATACGCCGGTGCTGATGGCGGGAAAGGCGATGCTGGCGAGTCCCTGCTCGCGGGCGATCCGGAAGGCGTTCCGGTAGCAGCTGCGCAAGAGCTCCGGCTCCCCCTTGTTGCCGCCGTGCCAGACCGGGCCGACGGTGTGGATGACGTGACGCGCCGGCAGCCGGTACCCCTTGGTGATCTTCGCCTCGCCGGTGGCGCAGCCGGATAGTGCCCGGCATTCGGCCAGGAGTTCCGGACCCGCCGCCCGGTGAATGGCGCCGTCGACACCGCCGCCGCCCAGAAGGGAGCTGTTCGCCGCGTTGACGATGGCGTCGACGGCGAGCTTCGTTATGTCGGCCTCGATGATCTCGATCTTTTCCCGCATGGATCTCCTCCCTTGGCAATGGCGCCTTCAGCCGGTCTTCAGGACCCGGCCAGGCTCCTCAGGAGCTTCAGGTTCGCCAGATCCATCTCGTCGTTATCCCCCTTGGGGGTCTCGATGAACTTGGGGGTCAGCGCGAAACGCGGGTCGTTCAGGATGAAGCGAAACGGCTCCAGGCCGAGCGTGCCGTCACCGATATGCTCGTGGCGGTCCACCTTGCAGCCGAGCCCCTTCTTCGAGTCGTTCAGATGGAAGGCCTGCAGTGCCTGGATGCCGACCGCAGCGTCGAGCTCGTCGAAGGTGCGCCGGTAGCCGTCCCGTTCCGCAATCTGGTAGCCTGCCGCGAAGGCGTGGCAGGTGTCGAAGCAGACGCCGAAGCGCTCCCGGAAGGAGGAGCCCTCGATGATCGCTTTCAGGTGGTCGAACCGGTAGCCGAGGTTGCTCCCCTGGCCGGCGGTATTCTCCAGCAGGACCTTCCCGGTGAACTGCGGCACCTGCGGGAGCAGCAGGTCGAAGGCCTCGCAGACCCGCCTGATGCCGACCTCCTCGCCGTCGCCGTTGTGGGAGCCCGGGTGCATGACGATCTTGCCGATCCCCAGGCGGGCGCAGCGCTCCAGCTCTTCCCGGAAGGCGACCAGGCTCTTTTCCCGCACCTCGCCAGGGGCTGCAGCCAGGTTGATGAGGTAGATGTCGTGGCTCACCACTTCGGCGAGCCCCGAGGCGGCGAACCTCTCCCTGAAGAGCTCCGCGTCCTGGTCGGAGACCGCCTTCCCCTTCCACTGGTTGGCGTTCTGGGTGAAGACCTGGATCACGCCGCATCCCGATTTCACCCCGCGGTCCGGGGCGTTGAATATGCCCCCGGCGATCGACATGTGTGCGCCTAGCAGGTCCACGGGAACTCCTTTTGAAGGTGTGATCTGATCAGTTTCGCCCGCTCCCGGTACTCCCCGGAGCTGAGGAGGAGCTCCCGGTGCGGCTCGCTCCAGTGCGGGCGGGGCCAGAGCGGGTCCGTCGAGCTGCGCGGCACGATATGCCAGTGCATGTGGGGCGCCATGTTCCCCAGCAGCTCGTAGTTGATTTTATCCGGCCTGAAGGCATTGTAAAGCGCCTTTGCCACGGCGCTCACCTCCGCCATGACCGCGTCGCGCACCGCATCCTCCAGGTGGAACAGCTCGGTGACGTGCTTCTTGGCATACACGAAGCAGTAGCCGGGAAAGAACTGGTCCCGGTTCAGCGAGACCCGGGTCTGTTCCAGCTCAACGACGCGCTGCTCGGGGTCGTCCTCCCATTTGCTGCAGATGGGGCAATTGGTCACGCGGGCGCTCCTTGGTAGGGTGATGACGGACGAACACGGCCTGACATGGCCTGACATGGACGCGAGCGTTTTCTAGCTCCCAGTCCCCAGCCCCTAGCCCCTGTTTTTCAGATTTCGATCTCGCCGCTGAAGACTTCGACGGCGGGGCCGGTCATGTAGATGTTGCCGTCGTCGCCCCATTCCATCTCCAGGTCCCCGCCCAGGAGATGGTTCAGAATCTTCTTCTCGGTCAGCCCGTTCAGCACGCAGGCGGCTGTCACCGCACTCGAACCGGTGCCGCAGGCGAGCGTCTCGCCGGCGCCACGCTCCCAGGTGCGCTGGCGCACCTCGGTCCGGGAGACTACCTGGACGAACTCCACGTTGGTGCGGCGCGGGAACATCTCGTGGTTCTCGATGAGCGCCCCGTACTTCTCGACCTGGAAGTTGTCGAGGTCGTCCACGAAAATGACGCAGTGCGGGTTCCCCATGGAGGCGCAGGTGATCCCGAAGGTCGAGTGCAGTATGTTGAGCGGCTGGTTCACCACCTTTTCCTCCGGGTTCCCCAACATCGGGATCTCGCTCCTGGTGAGTCTGGGCGGCCCCATGTTGACCCGCACCTTCTCCACTTTGCCGTCCGCTCCGGTCACCAGCTGCAGGGTCAGGATGCCGGCGCCGGTCTCGGCACTGATCTCCTTCTTGGTGACGATGCCGTGGTCGTAGGCGTACTTGGCAACGCAGCGGATGCCGTTGCCGCACATCTCGCTCTCGGAGCCGTCCGAGTTGAACATGCGCATCCTGACGTCAGCCTGATCGCTCGGCATGATCAGGATCAGCCCGTCGGAACCTATGCCGAAATTGCGATTGGATACCTTTATGGCGACCGCTGCCGGATCCTCCAGCTGCTCGACGAAACAGTTCACATACACGTAGTCGTTGCCGGCACCCTGCATCTTTGTGAATTTCATTTGAAAAGCCCCCGGATTAAAAGTATCCCTCTCTAATAGCAAAAACCGGAGGGTCCAACAAGAAAAAAACCGGAGTTGCTTGACCTGCGGGGGTCCTTTTCAGTAAGATCGGTAAAAAGCTGGCAACGGAGGATGTATGGAGCTGAAGAACCGGATTTGGATGAACGGCAGTCTCGAGTGGTACGCCTACCTCGGCGAAAACGAGGTGTTCCTCGGCGGACGCGAGGTCCCCTATCCCCTCTCGGAGGGTGACACCTGGACCAACGCCTACGGCGATGTCTTCGAGGTGGTGGACGGCGAGATCATCCAACGGGAGCGGGTTGAACCGCCGGAAAGGTACTGGTAGGAAGCCGCACAATGCTGGTGCGCAATGGCGCTGCCGGCACGCATAATTCTTGACATGGTATCTGTGGTATTGTAGGCTCGCTTTATCTATCAGCGCGGGGGACTACCATGAGACTATCCACCAAGAGCCGTTACGGTTTGCGGGCACTTTTCGACATCGCCTACAACGCGGGAGGCCAGCCGGCGCAGATCCAGGACATCTCGCGCCGGCAGGAGATCTCGCCGCGCTACCTCGAGCAGATCTTCCAGGGGCTGAAGAAAAACGGCATCCTGAAGAGCAAGCGGGGGCCGCAGGGCGGCTATTGCCTCGCCAAGAGCCCGGAGGAGATCACGGTCCGGGCGGTCATCGAAGCGACTGAGGGGGACACCCTGATCGTGGACTGCGCCGGGAGGAAGAAGGGGGAGTGCGGCTTTGACGGCAGCTGCGTCACCCAGACGGTCTGGGAGGAGTCCAACGCCAGGCTGAACGAGTTCTTCGAGTCGATCACCCTGAAGACGCTCTGCGAGAGGGGCGAGTCGCTCGGCATCAAGCGGGAGCAGGATCACCGCTTCATGTACTTCATCTGACACCTGCCGCGGCGCCTGGCCCGCGGCTTTGGAACATCAAGGATCTATGGAATCGCCCAACGAGAAATACCAGAAGCTTCAGGGGATCCTGCGCGAGATGGGATCGCTCTTGATCGCCTTCTCCGGCGGGGTCGACTCGACCTTCCTCCTGAAGGCGGCCTGCGACACCCTGGGCAGCGCCGCGGTCTGCGCGGTCACCGCCACCTCGCCCACCTATCCGGAGTCGGAGCTGGCAGAGGCGAGGCGCCTGGCCGGCCTGATCGGCGCGCGGCAGTTGATCCTCGAGTCGAACGAGCTTGAGATTCCGGGCTTCAGCGCCAACCCGAAGAATCGCTGCTACCACTGCAAGAGCGAGCTGTTTCGCCTGTGCGCCGATAAGGCGCGCGAACTCGGGCTCGCCTTCGTCGCCGACGGCAGCAACACGGACGATCTGGGGGATTACCGGCCGGGCCGGGTCGCCGCCTGCGAGCTGGGGGTCCGCTCGCCGCTTCTGGAGGCGGGGCTTGCCAAGGGTGACATCCGCGAGCTGAGTCGCGTGCTCGGGCTGCCGACCTGGAACAAGCAGGCCTATGCCTGCCTGGCCAGCCGATTCCCCTACGGCGTGGAAATCACGCAGGAGAGGCTGAGCCAGGTGGATGGGTGCGAGGAGTTCCTGAAGGGTGAGGGATTTACCGTGTACCGGGTGAGGTTTCATCTGGAGAGTGCCCGGATCGAACTGTCCGAGGCGGAGATGCCGCGCCTGCTGGAGCCCGCGCTGAGGGGCCGGGTGCTGGAATTCTTCCGCGCCGCCGGCTTCACCTATGTCTCGCTCGATCTGCAGGGGTACCGCAGCGGGAGCATGAACGAGGCCTGAAGGCCCCGCGTTGAGCTGGATTCAGTTTGAGCCGGATCCGGTGAGCGGGAAGATCTACTTGAACTAGACCTTGACCGTGAGCCCGGCGCCCTTCCCCGGCGCCTTGGGGACCGTGATGGTCAGAACGCCGCAGTCGCAGGAGGCGCTGATCCTCCCGCTGTCGAGATCGGGCGGCAGAGAGAAGCTCCTCTGGAAGGGGCCGAAGTAGCGCTCGATCCTGTGGAAGTTCTCCTTCCGGATCTCCTCGTCATGCCTTCTCTCGCCCCTGATGGTCAGGGTGTTCTCCTCGATCCTGATCTCGACGTCCTTTTGCTCCATGTCCGGGAGCTCGACCTTGATGGTGACCGACTCGTCGTCCTCGTAGATGTCGGCGGCCGGGTGCCAGACCCCCTCCCTGATCTCCTCGCCGACCTCCCTGGTCCACGCCATGTCCAAAAGCCGGTTCATCTTGTCCTGCATGCTGCGGAGCTCGCTCAACGGGTTGTACCTGACGATCGCCATCCCCACCTCCGGTGCCGGGAGTAACTACTCCTCCCGAAAAATTGACCCTTATAATTAAGAGGGAGGGAGCCGTACCCTCAAGCTCCCTCCCTGTTTTACTGCAGCCTCTTGGGGCTCAAATCCGTTTTCCTTTCGGTACGGTGTGCTTCAGCTTTTTGGAGCCGTCGTAGAGATTCTGCTTTATCTGTTCCCTCTGTGCTTTCAGGTCTTTTTTCTCGTAATCGATTTCCAGGTTGAGTTCCATCTTCTGCGCCAGTTCATCGATTGTCGCTTCTTCGTTTTGTGCCATGCTGACTCCCCTTTTCGCCTGGTTGTTAACGTCGACGCCTTGGTGTTTCCTGACCCTACGCACCCCCTTTGTAGTTCCCCAAATCATAGCAGTTCCCTCCGTTATTGCAACAACAATTCGCCTTGAAGCCCGCCAGGTTATCGGTTACTATGGCGGAAAATGCCTGTCATGAGGAGTGTGTATGTTGCAGTATAAGGTAGTGGAATTGGGGAGCGTTTCCGAGGAAGCCATCGAGGAGGCGCTCAACGATTGGACCCGCAAGGGGTGGCGCTTCGACGGGATGCAGTTCGCCATGCGCGAGTCGAGCCGGCGCCCCGCCATGGCGTTTCTGATCTTCACCAGCGAGGTGGCCTAAGGTGAGCTCCCAGAAAGAGACCCTGTACCTCCTTGACGGCTCGTCCTACATCTATCGGGCCTACTTCGCCATACGCCACCTGAGCTCACCGAAGGGTTTTCCGACCAACGCCCTGTACGGCTTCACGCAGATGCTCCTGAAGGTGATGAAGGACCGCGTCCCCGCCCACGTCGCGGTCATCTTCGATGCGGGGAAGCTCACCTTCCGTAATGAGCTGTTCCCGGCATACAAGGCGACCCGCTCGGCCATGCCCGAGGACCTGGTCCAGCAGCTGGAGCCGATCAAGGAGATGGTGCGCGCCTTCAACATCCCGGCCCTGCAGCTTCCCGGCTTCGAGGCTGACGACATTATCGGCACCATTGCCAGGCAGTGCGAGGCGCGGGGCATGGCGTGCGTCGTGGTTACCGGCGACAAGGACCTGATGCAGATCGTCTCGGAAAACGTGACAATCCTCGACACCATGAAGGACAAGACCTTCGGCGTTGCCGAGGTGCGGGAGAAGTTCGGGGTGGACCCGGAACGGGTCGTCGACGTGCTCGCCCTTTGGGGGGACGCCTCCGACAACATCCCGGGGGTGCCGGGGATCGGCGAGGTGACCGCCAAGAAGCTGCTGCAGGAATTCGGCTCGCTCGACGAGCTGCTGGCGCGGGCCGGCGAGGTGAAGGGGAAAAACGCCGAGAAGCTGGTGGAGTTCGCCGACCAGGCCAGGCTGTGCCGGACCCTTGCCACCATCGACTGCGCGGTGCCGATCGACTACTCCATCGAGGATCTCGCGGTCTCCCCCCCCGACACCAAGCGTCTCGCCGAGCTGTTCCGGGAGTACGGCTTCACCACCCTCATGAAGGATCTCACCAGCTCCGCGACGCTCTCCTGCGACAGGTATCGCGTGGTCCTCAGGGAGGAGGAGCTGCGCGCCCTGGTAGCCGAGCTGGCGCGGGCCGGCACGTTTGCCGTCGATCTGGAGAGCACGAGCCTCAACCCGATGGCGGCGCGTATCGTCGGCTTCTCGGTCTGCTGCAAGCCGCACGAGGCCTGGTACATCCCGGTGGGGCACCGCTACCTGGGGGCCCCGGAGCAGCTGCCCGAGGCCCTGGTGCTGGAACTCCTGGGGCCGCTTCTGGCAGATCCCGGGCTGCGCAAGATCGGCCAGAACATCAAGTACGACTACCAGCTGCTGAGGCGCGCCGGTGTGAAGATGGAGGGGATCTGGTGCGACACCATGCTGGCCGCCTACCTGGTCGACCCGGCGCGCACCAGCCAGGGGCTCGACGCCCTGGCGCTGGAGTTCCTGGACCACCGGATGATCTCCTACGAGGAGGTGACCGGCAAGGGGAAGGGGCAGCTGAACTTCTCCGAGGTCGACCTGGACCGGGCCGCCCCTTACTCCTGCGAGGACGCGGACGCGACGTTCCTGCTGCACGAGATCCTGCTCCCCAAGGTCCGCGAGCAGGGGATGG
>DATCHY010000496.1:0-5995 GCA_036508065.1 Geomonas sp.
ATACTGAGCAGGCTTCATGGAGAGATACGGTACGATTAGGCGTCCGACATACAAAACAACGAGAGAGGAAATCAACATGAGAATTTTAGTAGTTGAAGACGAGAAGAAGGTCGCCAGTTTCATTAAGCGCGGGCTGGAGGAGGAGCAGTACGAGGTGACCACCGCGGCAGACGGTGAGGAGGGACTGAAGCTCGCGCTGGAGAAGGCGTTCGACCTGATCGTGCTCGACTGGATGCTCCCGAAGAAGGACGGTCTCTCCGTGCTGAAGGAACTGCGCGAGAAAAAGAACGTCACCCCGATCCTGATGCTGACAGCAAAGGACTCCGTGGAGGATATCGTCGCAGGGCTTGATTCCGGCTCCGACGACTACCTGACCAAGCCGTTCGCCTTCGCCGAACTTCTCGCCCGCGTACGTGCGCTGATGCGCAGAAGCGAGCTCGACCGCGGCGCTGAGATCCGTTTCGGCGATCTGCGTCTCGACCCGGTTACCCACAAGGTCTGGCGCAAGGACAAGGAGATCGACCTTACCGCCAAGGAATACGGCCTGCTCGAGTACTTCATGCGCAACCCGCACCAGGTGCTGACCAGGACGATGATAGCGGAGCATGTCTGGGACTACACCTTCGACAGCTTCACCAACATCATCGACGTCTACGTGAACTACCTGCGTAAGAAGATCGACCGCGAAGCTGACCGCAAGCTGATCCATACGGTCAGGGGCGTCGGCTACATCCTGAAGGAAGAGGATTAGCCCGGTCAGGCCGGTATCCGGCGTGCCGGAGCCGGTCTGCGGTGCGATAAGCCGCTCGCGCTGGTGCAGCACTGCCACGGCGGGACCGGCTGACGCTCCCTGCGCCAGCCGCGCATATCAAGTAATATCCAGACGGACGGTTTCCCCGCTGCAGCACGGCGTGGGGGAATCGTCCGTTTTTTTGTCCATCTGGTCCGGAATCTGGTGCGGGAGACACCGCCGGCGGGGCCTTGACAAAAGTGCGGGGCGGTATTAGCTTTAGCGTACCATTTTTCTCCAGGAGGTAGCCATGCGGATGCGGTTAGCGGTTGTCACGAAATTGCTGGTTCTCGCCTTACTGATCAGTTCCCTCTTCTCGGGCGCCGCGGGGGCCGAGGCGACCCTCCCGGACTTCGTCGCGCTGGCTAAGAAGCTGAAGCCGGCGGTGGTCAACATCAGCACCTCAAAGACGATAACGCCGCAGAAACGCCAGCGCCCCTCCGGCGGGGACCCCTTCCAGGAGTACTTCGACAAGTTCTACGACGCCCCGAACCAGCACCCCTTCAAGCAGAAAAATCTCGGCTCGGGGTTCATCATCAGCGACGACGGGTTCATCATTACCAACTACCATGTGGTCGCGGGGGCCGACGAGATCAAGGTGAAGCTGTCCGACGGCAGGGAATTCAGGGGTGAGGTGCAGGGCCGGGACGAGAAATTCGACCTGGCGCTCATCAGGATCGACGCCAAGGGGCATCTTCCGATAGCCCCGCTGGGCGACAGCGACAGGATGGAGGTGGGCGAGTGGGTGATGGCGATAGGTAACCCCTTCGGCCTGGCCCAGACCGTCACCGCCGGGATCGTCAGCGCGCAGGGCCGGGTGATCGGGAGCGGCCCGTACGACGATTACATCCAGACCGACGCCTCCATCAACCCGGGCAACTCGGGCGGCCCGCTCTTCAACACCAAGGGCGAGGTGATCGGCATCAACACGGCGATCGTCGCGGGAGGCCAGGGGATCGGGTTCGCCATTCCGGTGAACATGGCGAAGTCGATCCTGACCCAGCTGAAGGAGACCGGGAAGGTGACGCGCGGCTGGCTCGGGGTCTCCGTGCAGCCGGTAACCCCCGACCTGGCAAAATCGTTCGGCCTCGAAGGGGAGAAGGGCGCCCTGATCGCCGAGGTCATGAAAAACAGCCCCGCGGAGAAGAGCGGCCTCAAGGGGGGCGACATCATCCTCAAGTTCGACGGACGTGCCATCCATGAGATGGGGGAGCTGCCGCGGCTGGTGGCTGCTACGCCGGTCGGCAAGAAGGTGACCGTGCTGGTGCAGCGCGAAGGGCGTGAGGAGTCGGTGCCGGTTACCGTCGAGCAGTTGAAGGATGGCGAGGGGGGCGAGGACGTGGCGCTCCCGAGCGACCGGCTCGGCATAAAGGTGGCGGAGTTGACCCCCGAGCGGGCGCAGCATCTGCGGGTTCAGGGGGATCGGGGAGTCGTGGTCACCGAGGTGGAGCCGGACAGTCTGGGGGACCGGGCGGGAATCGTGGAGGGCGACCTGGTCAGGGAGGTGAACGGGGTGCGCACGGCCCAGGTGGCGGATTACAGCAAGGCCGTCTCCGCCGTCAAGAAGGGAGGCTACCTGAGGGTGCTGCTGCGGCGTGGCGAAGCCTCCCTGTTCGTGGCGCTCAGGCTCGATAAAGGCAATTGACAATGGACAATTGACAATGCTGACGCCCCTTTTTCCATTTACGTATCTACGATATTTAGCAGCTTGCTATCTGAAGACAAATGTTCAATAAAGCACTCTGGCACTCTGGCACTCTGGCACTCTGGCTGAAGATCAAACAATTTGGTTATCCATCGTCAATTGCCGTTAAACGCCGCTTCCAGTTCCCGCCGCAACTCCTGCTCGGCGCCCAGGTGCCTGGGCGAGAAGTGGAAGGGGATGACCCGCCCGACGCCTGCCTCGCGGGCCAATTCCCCGGCCTGCCGGGCCGTCAGGTGGGCCCTGGCACGCGCCCTCTCATGATCCACATGGAGGAAGGTCGCCTCGATGAAAAGGCAGTCGGCGCCCCGGGCCAGTTCGACGATCCTCCCGCGGTTGACGGGGGTGAAGGACGCATCGGTCACATAGACGATCTTCTCTCCGGTAACGACCCGCAGCACCTGCTCCTTCAGCTCACCGAGACTGAAAACCCTCTCCCCTTCCCCTTTGCTTCCCGGGGAACTTGCCCTGATGACGGTATCATCCGGCTCCCCGTGCAGCACCGCACGCCTGAGCTCCGACAGCCAGGGGCCCACCGGGACCCCGAGCTCGGCCAGGCGGTTCTTCATGAAGTTCACGTGCTGCTTCTCCTCGAAGGCGTAGGCGAGGCACGGAATGCTGTGCTCCAGGAAGGTGGCGCGGATCCGGAAATTCTCATCGTCCAGTATGACGGCATCCTCGACCCGGAAGCGCTCCTCAAGCTCCCTGGCAAAAGCGCGTTTGGAGCAGAACTGCGCCCGCAGGGCGCTACCGTCGGGATGGAGCTCGGAAACCTTGAGGGTGAACACGGTTGGGTAGCTGCCGATCAGGTTCCAGCTGTAGGAGGCGAGCCGGCTTTCCACCTGCCGGAGGATGCCGGGGGGACCGAAGAGCCTGACGCTTTTGTCGCGCCCGAGCATGACCCGCAGCAGGGTGTCGAAGCCGATGAAGTGGTCTATGTGGGTGTGGGAAATGCAGACCTCGCTGATCCGGAGGAGTTTGCGGGCGGCCAGCGGGGTCAGGTCGCCCAGGTCAAAGAGGACGGCCCGGCGCGCGAAGAGGAAGTCGAGGTAGAGCCCCGGGTCGCCGAAGGGGCGGTTCACCAGCGTTGGGAGGAAATGAGGGGTCATGCGAATCCTTGCAGGCTATCTTACTCCGCTCAGTGCAGGTATCTCTGATGCGTTCGGCGTCGCCCGGCAGGAATCATGGTGCCGGCGTCGGCGCCCTGTTTGACGCGAGTATACAACAGTTTGGTGATTGCGGTTGCCTTCGGGTTTGGAATAGAGTAAAAAAAACTGTCGGGCTTTCATGAGGAGCCCGGCCCCCGCTTCAGGTTCCTGAGGCTGTGGTACTTTCGGGTAATGGAGAGAGGATGCAGAACTACTTCGATTTTGCGCGCCACAAAACGAGCTACCGGCAGGAGACCGTCGCCGGCATCACCACCTTCCTGACCATGGCCTACATCATCATCGTGAATCCTGCCATCCTGGAGGCGGCGGGCATCCCGCGCGGTCCCTCCACCACGGCGACCATCATCGCCGCGGCCTTCGGCACCATCATCATGGGGGTCTACGCCAAGCGCCCCTTCGCCATCGCCCCCTACATGAGCGAGAACGCTTTCATCGCCTTCACGGTGGTGAAGGTGCTCGGGTACAGCTGGCAGGTAGCACTCGGCGCCGTCTTCGTCGCCGGGGTGCTGTTCACGCTTCTCACCGTCTTCAAGGTGCGCAGCTGGCTCGCCGAGGCAATCCCGTTCTCGCTTAAGTGCAGCTTCGCCGTCGGCATCGGGCTGTTCCTGACCTTCATCGGCCTGAACGAGACCGGCCTGGTAGTGCCTGGGGTACCCGGCGCACCGGTGAAGCTCGGCGACATCACCTCGCCCACCACGCTTCTTGCCGTGGCCGGATTCCTTCTCGTGGTGGTCCTGATGGCGAAAAAGGTCAAGGGCGCCATCGTCATCGGCATCATCGCGACGACCGTCCTCTCCATCGTCTTGAAAGTGACGCCGATGCCGGAGCATTTCGTCAGCCTGCCGCCGGACGTCTCGCCCATCCTGATGAAGCTCGACATCGCCGGGGCGCTCAGCTTCAAATTCTTCCCGATCGTGCTGATCATCTTCATCATGGCCTTCGTCGACACGGTGGGGACCCTGATCGGGCTCTCCATGAGGGCGGATCTCCTGGACGAGAAGGGCAACCTCCCCGAGATAGAGAAGCCGATGCTGGCCGATGCCCTCGCCACGACATTGGCGCCGCTTCTGGGGACCACGACGACCGGCGCCTACATCGAGTCGGCAGCGGGGATCGAGGAGGGAGGACGGACCGGCTTCACCGCGCTCGTCGTCGCCCTGCTTTTCCTGCTCTCGCTCTTCTTTGCGCCGCTCTTCACCATGGTGCCGCCGCACGCCTACGGCATCGCCTGATCGTGATCGGATCCTTCATGATCCAGCCGATCACCAGGATCGACTTCGAGGATTTCACCGAGCTGATCCCGGCCTTCCTCACCATCGTGCTGATGATCTTCACCTACAACATCGGGGTAGGCATGACCTCCGGCCTCCTGGTCTACCCGCTGCTCAAGGTCTGCACCGGCAAGGGGCGCGAGGTTCCTGCCGGCATGTGGGTGCTCGCCGCCCTCTCGCTCACCTTCTACATCTTCTACCCGCACAAGTGAAAAAAACGGGGTGGGGTCTTGCGACCCAACCCCGTCCTGTCAGTCCTTCAGCCTGTTCATGAGCCAGGCCATGTTCTTGCCGAGAGTTTCCATGGTCGCCATCCCTTCGGCGTCACCCTCCACCTCGCCGATCTCCCGCCCGATGCCGATGTTCCAGTAGCTCGATCCTGGGACGATCATCTCGCCGATCAGGAAAAAGTGGTTTATGCTGTCGAAGGCGTGGATGGCGCCTGCACGCCGGACAGCTATCACGCCGGCACCGACCTTGCGCCTGAGCATGAAGTCGTTGGCCCGGGAGACCATGCCGGCGCGGTCGATGAGTGCCTTGGTCTCGCTGGTGATGTCGGCGAAGTAGGTCGGCGAGGCGATGATGATGCCGTCCGATGCGTCCATCTTGGCGATGGCGTCGTTCACCACGTCGTCCTTTATGGTGCAGCGCCTGTCCTTGTTCCTGAAACAGCCATAGCAGGCGATGCACCCCCTGATCGGGGCTCCCGCCAGTTCGACCAGTTCCGTCTCGATCCCCTCGTTGGAAAGCTCCGCGAACACCTTTTGCACCAGCAGGGAGGTGTTGCCCCCCTTGCGTGCGCTGCCGTTGAATGCCGTTACCTTCATAGATTCACCTTCCTTGATGATTTTTCTGTCAATTCTTTCAGGCTGCTATTTGTCCGATGTCCTCGCCTCCGCGGCGAGCAGCTTTTTGACCGTCGCGATCAGCAGTCCCACCATGAGAAGAAATGCCATGTCCTGCAGCGAGTTCCAGTATCTGACGCTGGAGCCCGAATAACTGTAGTAGTCGGAGACGAACCGCGCCAGTCCGGCTGAAAGGGAGATGGTCACGGCGCCCCAGT
>DATCHY010000497.1:0-6813 GCA_036508065.1 Geomonas sp.
CTTCCTCACTTCCAACCACTCAACCGCCGTTGCCGCCTTTCACACCAGCCCGATCCTCTTCCTGATGCCGATCATCTCGAAGGCGAGCTCGGCCTTTACCGCCACCCGCTGCAGCTCGAACACCCCGGCACCAAGCCTGCCGTTAGTGTCCTCCGCGATCAGGACCGCCGCCGCAACACCGCCTATGACGAGCGGCAGCAGGAGCGCGGGCGCGCCCCCCCCTCCGATTTTCGCCAGCAACCGTCCCTCGGCGCCTCCCTTAGGGATCTCTCCCAGGTAGATGGCTCTTTCCCGCAGCACCCGCATGAGCAGCGCCGCCTCTTCGAGGGCGACCATGCAGCCGGCAAACCCGGGAACCTCTGCCCCGTCAGCGACCGCCTGCACACCCACTGCCGTTCCGCACCTGAGGCTCAGGAAGCCGCCCCGGTCGAATTCCTCCCCGAGATACGACACCAGGGTAGCAACCACCTCGGCCTCGCCGGACGCAGCGGCGAACCTTTCGGCGACGGCGTTTACTCCGAGGCGCCGCGCTGTCGCCACTCTCCCCGCATCGGTCGGCGGGGCAGAGCCGTCAGGTTCGGCCTGCTCCGCCTCCTCCCATGCCCTTCCGTCCATCGTTGACCTTATCCCGCCGGCTACCGGAATATAGCGCAGAGTCCGCTTTATGCCGCAGTAGCGCTCCAGAGCCATGGCAAGCCGCAACTCGGAGCAGACCCGCGGCAGGATGACCAGCCCGGTAACGAAACCTATCTCGTCGATAGCGCCGAAGTCCGTGGGGTCGGCCATCGCCAGGGTCAGCCTCTTTCCGGTAAGGGCTACCGGCAGCACACGGAAGCGCTCCACCATCTCAAGCGGTATGATGCCGACCAGGGAGGGTGGGATCCCGTCCAGGCTGGCGGCATCGACATAGGGAACCCCGAACTGCTCGTTCAGCAGGCGGGCGAGATCATCCTCCCCGAGTAGCCCCATCTCGACCAGATTGGTGCCGAGCCTGCCGCCGTAGACCGCTTGGGCACTGAGAACCTCCTGCAGTTGCGCCTCGGTAAGGGCACCACCTTTGAGCAACATCTCGCCGAGCCTCGCTGACATGGAAAACCTCCCGCAACCTCTAGGATGCCGGCCCTGCAGTGCAAGAACCGGGTGCCCCGTCCGGCAGAACGGGTCCTTTCGCTAGAAACCCACCTGAAGAAGCACACCGCGCCGCCCTGCGACGCTTTATCAGCTACCGTCATTGATAAATTGCCTGCCCGTCGACTCCGCGCGGCGAGCGACTTCCCTGAGCGGAGTCGAAAGGGCCAGGCTCCCCGAATTCGTCCAGAGGAGCGGCATTGGGATGTGAAACATTTAACATTCTACCCGTTCCGGGACCTGTCGCAACGAAGCAAGGCCAGAAATAGGTTGCAGCAGGAGAGAGCATTGCGTGCCTGCGCCGAAAAGGGAGCTCCCCGGTGGCTGGCGCATGAGGCGGGCTCAACCGCTGCAAGCCCCTTTGGCAGCGGAGAGACTGCTGACAATTTCCGGCTGCCGGTATACACTTTGTACGTGAATGATTCCGAAATTGATTGACATTCGCAGCGTTACCGTGGTATTTAACCAAGGTTTCTTCCGTTGAACGTATACGAGGACACGGAGGGGGACGGCATGGACGAGGAGAAGAAGAGCCTCTTTAAGACGCTCGGAATGGTCTCGACTATGGGGATCTCCGTTGCGGTAGCCATCGCCATAGGCGTTTTCATCGGTCTCAAGCTGGACGCCTGGCTCGGCACCAAGCCATGGTTTTTCTTTATTTTTCTTTTCTTCGGCATTGCGGCCGGTTTCCGCAACATCTTCATAATTGCCGGAAAAGAACTGCGCGATGACGGGCCGGACAAGAATAAACGAGGATAACATCTTCCCCCGACTGGTCGCGGGAAGCCTCATCCTGAGCGCCGTTTTAGGCGCGGCTTCGGCGCTTTTCCTGTCGCTCAGGTTCGGTGCCTCGCTCTTAGCCGGCGGTCTGCTGGCGACCGCCAACTTCTGCTGGCTCAGGCGCGGCCTCGAGGCGGCACTCAAGCTTCACCCGGGAATCGCATCGCGCTTCGCGACGCTCCGATTCCTGCTGAGGCTCGCCATCATGGCGCTCCTGTTGTACTTTCTGATCGTCCGTCTGGGCGCCGACATCTTTGGCCTGTTGCTCGGACTGTCGGTCCTTGTGGTAAACATAACCGCTTTTTCAATATATCTGTCCGCCCGCAAAGGAGGCTAGCTGCAATGGTTCATCCCTATCTGTTCCTGCACTTTTTCCGCGAGATCCTCGCCCCGCTCCATATCTCGGAGGCCGGTGCGGATGCCGTCGTCTATACCTGGCTCGTCATGATCGGCCTGGTGCTTCTTTCGCTTGCCGCCACCAAGGGGATGCAGTCGGTTCCCTCCGGCCTGCAGAACTTCATGGAAGTCGTGGTCGGCGGCATCGAGAACATGCTGGTGGAGACCATGGGCGAAAAGGGAAAGCCGTTCTTCCCGCTCATCGCGACACTCGCCGTGTTCATCCTGGTCTCGAACCTGATCGGCCTGGTCCCGGGCTTTTTCCCGCCGACCGCGAACATCAACACCACCGCGGCCTGCGCAGTCGTCGTCTTCGTCGCCACCCACTATGTCGGGCTCAAGGAGCACGGCTTCGGTTACGTCAAGCACTTCATGGGACCGATCATCTGGCTCGCGCCGATGATGTTCTTCATCGAAGTGATCGGGCATTTCAGCCGGGTCATCTCCCTCACACTGCGTCTCTTCGGCAACATGAACGGTCACGAACTGGTCCTGATCATCTTCTTCGGCCTTGCTCCCTTCCTGGTGCCGCTGCCGATGATGCTGATGGGGGTACTGGTCTCCTTCATCCAGGCCTTCGTTTTCATGCTGCTCGCCATGATCTACATTCAGGGCTCCCTGGAGCACGCGCACTAAGAAACAGAATGAAACAGGTTAAGGTTAAGGTTGAGAAACCTCTTAACCTTAACCTCAGCCTCAACCTGATTTACTACCCTTCCTATACTATTTAGGAATAACTCAAAAGCAGAAAAGGAGATTCAAAGATGAGCTTTTTTACCATGTGTGTACTCGCAGCAGGGATCGGAATGGCACTCGGCACGCTCGGAACCGGCATCGGCCAGGGCCTCGCAGTCAAGAGCGCAGTTGAAGGCGTTTCCCGTAACCCCGGCGCTTCCGGCAAAATCCTGACCACCATGATGATCGGTCTGGCCATGATCGAGTCCCTCGCTATCTACGCGCTGGTTGTCTGCCTGATCATCCTGTTCGCTAACCCCTACAAAGATATCGCACTGAAGCTTGCTGAAACCGTCGCAAAGTAAGTTGAAATGCAGTCCGATGTAATGAAAAGGGAGGTGCCTCAGGCACCTCCCTTTTTTTGTCTCCCGCGGCGCCGGCAGCCGTCTTGACATTTTACTGGCGCTGTGGAATAGTCCCAGCATGAGAATAATAGCCGATCTGCACACCCATACCATCGCCTCGGGCCACGCCTACTCGACCATCAACGAACTCGCCCTCGCGGCGGCTGAAAAGGGGCTCCGGGGCCTCGCCGTTACCGACCACGGTCCGGCACTGCCGGGAGGCCCCCACCGCTACCACTTCTGCGCCATGCGCTTCATCCCCCGCACCATCGCCGGGGTGAGGATATTTCGTGGCGTCGAGGCCAACATCCTCGACCCTCAGGGAGGGCTCGACCTGGACCAGGCGGTGCTTGCCGATCTGGACTTCGTCATGGCCGGGCTGCACGAGAGCTGCGGCTTCTGCGGGCGCGGCATCGACCTCAACACCCAGGCCGTTCTGGCAGCCATGGAGAACCCGCGGGTGAGATGCATCTCCCACCCGGGAAACCCGGTCTTTCCGCTGCACTACGAGGAAATCGTCAGAGGCGCCCTCAAAACCGGGACGGCGCTGGAGATCAACAACTCTTCGCTTGGCCTGAGCCGGAAGGGGAGTTGCGACAACTGCAGGGAGATCGCACGGCTCTGTGCGGAAATGGGCACGCAGGTCCTGATCGGGAGCGACGCGCACATCTCGCAGGGGGTCGGCGTCTTCGATGATGCGCTGCAGCTGATAGACGAGGCGGGGATTAACGAGGGACAGGTGGTGAACGCCAATTGGGAGAGGCTGCTTGCGTTCCTTAAACTAGAGGGGTAGCGCCGCGGCGCTGATAAATCATTCGGCATGGCCAGGGCGGCAAATCTAGCTGGCATTCATAATCGAGAGCCTAACCACAGAGGTGCACAGAGGTGCACAGAGGTGCACAGAGGAAAGCTAAAAGCAATTTTGAATTTTGAATTTCAAATTTTGAATTTTAATCCAAAATCCATAATTCAAAATCCATAATGGGCCGTAAGGCCATTTTTAACCGGTCCTCGTTTTTGGTTTTCCTCCGTGTACCTCTTGGTTTCCCTCTGTGATCCTCTGTGGTTAGGCTTTTAGGCTTCTGTGGTTAGACTTTTTGCCTGGCCGGCGCCCTCTGCCGAGGGAGCCGGCCAGGACGGCGAGGCCTGCGAAGAGAAGCGGGATGCCGCACAGCGCCGTCGGGCTCAGCCGCTCGCCGAGCAGGACGATCCCGAGCAGAGCAGCGATGAGGGGTTCGGCGAGCGAAAGGGTGACGGCGGTAGCGACCGGAACGGTTCTGAGCCCCCGGGCGAAGAGCAGGTAGGAGATCGCCGTGACAACGACGCCGAGGTAGAGAACGACGGCGATACCTCGCGGCGCGGCTATCCAGTGCAGGTCTGCGGTAAAAAGCAGCGGCGACAGCAGCAGCGCCCCGATGCAAAAGACAACCGCCATGACCGCGTCGGGCGTGCGCCCCGGCAAAAGCCCCTTGATCGCCATGGTGTAGCTCGCGTAGGAAAAGCCGGCGCCCAGCGCCAGCAGGATCCCCAGCGGATCGGCGGCGAGCTTCCCTCCCCCGCCGACCAGAAGACCGCAACCCGCAAGGGCGAACAGCGTCGCCAGACACCAGCTGCGTCCCGGCCTCTCTCCCCTGAACACGAATCCGAGCAGGCCTGCGATAACCGGGGAACTCCCGATCGCCACCAGGGTGCCGACCGCTACCCCGGTCCGGCTTACCGCTGCGAAAAAGCAGAGCTGATACGTGGCGACACAGGCTCCGGCCAGGAGGGTCCCGAGGATCGGCCAGCGCCCGGCGCCGAAACCGCCCCGCAAAAGTGCCAGCAACATGAGGACGCCCCCGCCCACCACGAGCCGCATGGCGCCGATGCTGGCCGAGGAGACCCCCGCCGGCGCTAAGGCCTGGGTGGTGCCGGTGGTGCCCCAGAGCACACCGGCGGCCAGCACCAGCAGCGCCCCGCACGTCAGGCTGTCACCGCGCGAAGCGCTAGCTGTGCTCACGGGTCGCGTGGAAGGTGAGATCCTTCCAGGTTTCCATGGTGTTGTCGAGCCGCCACTGGCTCCCCGCCAGGTAGGCGAGGTTCCCTTCTCCGTCCAGGTAGAGGCTCATCGCCTCCTTCTTCTGGAACTCGTCGAGCCGCTTCCTCTCCCCGGTCACCCAGCGCGCCGTCACGTAGGAGACCGGCTCGTAGATCGACTTCACCCCGTACTCGTGCTCCAGCCGGTGCATGACCACATCGAACTGGAGCATGCCGACCGCGCCGACGATCCAGTCGGCGCCCATGAGTGGCCTGAAGACCTGGGTGGTCCCCTCCTCGGCAAGCTGCACCAGCCCCTTCTCCAGCGCCTTGGACTTGAGCGGGTTCAGGATGCGCACCTTGCGGAAATGCTCCGGCGCGAAGTTCGGGATCCCGGTGTACTTCAGCTCCTCCCCCTGGGTGAAGGTGTCGCCGATCTTGATGGTGCCGTGGTTGTGGATGCCGATGATGTCGCCGGCATAGGCCTCGTCGATGTTGGTGCGGTCCTGTGCCATGAAGATGGTCGCGTTGGCGATCTGCACCTCGCGCCCGAGCCTCAGGTGCCTCACCTTCATGCCGCGCACGAACTTGCCGGAGCAGATCCTGAAGAAGGCGATCCGGTCCCGGTGCGCCGGGTCCATGTTCGCCTGGATCTTGAAGGTGAACCCGGTGAAGGGCTCCTCGTAGGGGGAGACGGTCCGGGTCGACGCCTCGCGCGGCAGCGGCGAGGGTGCGTGCTCCACGAAGGAATCGAGCAGCTGCTGCACGCCGAAGGTGTTGATGGCGCTACCGAAGAAGACCGGCGTCTGGCGCCCGGCGAGGTACTCCTGGAGGTCGAAGGGGTGGGCGGCACCCTCCAGCAACTCCACATCGGCGCGCAACTCGACCACCTGGCTTCCCAGGAGCTCGTCGAGCCTGGGGTCCTCGAGTCCCTGGACGGTTACCACCTCACCCACGCCGTGGTCGGCTTCCGGATCAAAGAAGGTGATCTCCTTGGAATAGAGATGGTAGGTGCCGCGGAAGCGCTTTCCCATGCCGATGGGCCAGGTCATCGGGGCGCACTTGATGCCGAGGGAGCTCTCGATGTCGTCCAGAAGGTCAATAGGCTCGCGCCCTTCCCGGTCCAGCTTGTTGATGAAGGTCATGATCGGGGTGTTGCGCAGGCGGCAGACCTCGAGAAGCTTCCTGGTCTGGCTCTCGACCCCCTTCACCGAGTCGATCACCATGAGGACCGAGTCGACCGCGGTGAGGGTCCGGTAGGTGTCCTCCGAGAAGTCGTTGTGGCCCGGGGTGTCCAGGAGGTTGATCTCGAAGTCGCGGTAGCTGAACTTCATCACCGAGGAGGTGACGGAGATGCCGCGCTGCTTTTCCATCTCCATCCAGTCGCTCGTCGCGTGGCGCGCCGACTTCCTGG
>DATCHY010000498.1:0-8396 GCA_036508065.1 Geomonas sp.
GGTTGGACGGTGCAGCCGGGGCGGATCCCGCTCCCAGGTGGCGTGCGATCTCGCCCAGGGTGCGCAGCGTTCCTAAGTGTTCCGGTCCGATGACGGGGGTGCCGGGAAGCCGCTCCTGGAGCGTGGAGAGGATTTCGACCCGCTTGATGGAGTCGATGCCGAGATCGGAGTCCATCCCCATGTCGAGCTCCAGCATTTCTACCGGATAGCCGGTTTTCTCGCTCACCACTTCGAGGAGCGTTCCCGCTATGTCGAGGCCTTGGGCCATCGGTGCCGCCTGAGCCGGGGCGGCCGCTGCAGCTGCCGAGCCAGCGCCAAGGTGGTTCGCGATCTCGCCCAGGGTACGCAGGGTTCCCAGGTGTTCCGGCCCGATGACTGGGGTGCCCGGGAGCCGCTCCTGGAGCGTGGAGAGGATCTCGACCCGCTTGATGGAATCGATGCCAAGATCGGAATCCATCCCCATGTCGAGTTCAAGCATCTCGACCGGATAGCCGGTCTTCTCGCTCACGACGGCGAGGAGCGTTTCGGTGATCTGCGCGCCGCTCGTGCCGGCCGCTGCCACGGCGACTGCTGCCAGTGCCGGAGCGGCGCTGAAGCTCGCGCCCGCCGAAAGATGGCCGGCGATCTCGCCCAGGGTGCGCAGCGTTCCCAGGTGCTCGGGGCCGATGACCGGTGTGCCGGGGAGCCGCTCCTGGAGCGTGGAGAGGATCTCGACCCGCTTGATGGAGTCGATGCCGAGATCGGAATCCATCCCCATGTCGAGTTCCAGCATCTCGACCGGATAGCCGGTCTTCTCGCTCACGACGGCTAGGAGGGTTTCCGTGATGCCTGCGCCGCTCACCTGGGAGACCGGCGCAATCGCGACTGCCGCGGTTTCCGAAACGGCGCTGGAACCTGCGCCAGCCGAAAGGTGGCCGGCGATCTCGCCCAGGGTGCGCAGGGTTCCCAGATGCTCGGGGCCGATGACCGGAGTCCCCGGAAGCCGCTCCTGGAGGGTGGAGAGGATCTCGACCCGCTTGATGGAGTCGATGCCGAGGTCGGAATCCATCCCCATGTCGAGTTCCAGCATCTCGACCGGATAGCCGGTCTTCTCGCTCACGACGGCGAGAAGTGTTTCGGTAATGCGCGCGGCGCCGACGCCAGGCGCAGCCTGGACGACAGGGATTGCGGAAGTCTTAGCAATGGCTGGCGTCGGAGTTGTAACTTCGACACGCATCGAAGCGGCGGGAGTCACTGTTGCTACCGGAACGTTCGTGATCGGAGCCAACACCCCCTCGCCCTTCGGGAGAGGGGCAGGGGTGAGGGAGGTGCCACCTGCGAGTGTCGCGGCTGCCATCGGTGCCGCTCCCCTTGCCAATGGGGCTGTCGCGACCTGGACTGGTGCCGTGCCTGCACCCAGGATCAGCTGATGCTGCTGCTCCAGAAGGGTCTGGAATGTCCTGGTCGCGCTCTCCTGGCCTTCGAGGAAGCGGCGGTGCAGCTGCGCGGTATCCTCCTGCATCTTCTGCAGTACGGCCATGCTTTCCCGGGTCATCCGAAGCGACTCGCTGAGAGCCGCATGAGAAGCGGGCTGGCTGAATCCGGCGGCCGTCTGCGGCTGCAGCGGCTTTTGTGCCTGCTGCGGCTGCTGATGACTCTGCTGCGGCGCCTGAACCGGAGCGGCAGGACTGGCGGCTGGCGCAGCCTGCAGGGGTGCCTGCTGGAGCGAAACTGCCGGACTGATTATACGGGGAGCGGTAACCGGCGGCCTCTTCGGCTTCGGCTTAGTGTAGTTCGCGCCGCAAAGCGGAATGGTCATGGCAGGCTTTTTGCCGGTCGGTGCCGCGGGCCGGTGTCCTTCGTCCCAGCCGGCAAGCTTCACGCCGTGGCCAAGGACCGCAAGCTGGGCGAGCATCCGGGCCAGGTCGGCAACACCGGAGCGCTTTCCTGCGGAGGCATCGAGAGCGACGGCAAGGTGAGGGCGCTCGCCGAGGATAGCCGCCACCAGGCCGGTGAGACGGTTACCCGGGCCGACTTCGAGAAAGCTCGTTACCCCGGCCGCGTACATCGCCTCGATCTCGGCTACGAACTCGACGGGCTTGGCCAACTGGGCGGCCAGGAGCGCCTTGGCCTGGACGGAATCGGCCGGGTAGATCCCTGCCGTGGTGTTGGCATAGACCGGGATCTGGGCCTGCTTCAATCCGATCTGATCGAGGGCCGCCAGAAAGGGGACTGCCGCGTCCGCCACCAGAGGGCTGTGAAAGGCTGCCGCCACCGGGAGCTGCTTGCAGGTGAGGGATCGTGCGGAAAAGAGTGCCGCAGCCCGCGCGATCTCCGGGGTGGCGCCGGACAGGACCGCCTGCGACGGGGCGTTGCGATTGGCGAGCACCAGCTCTAATTTTTCCTGCGCGATGATTTCGCTTACCTTTGACAGCGGGGCGGAGACGGCGAGCATGCTGCCGCGGTCCCCTTTGCCTTCACCCATGAGCCGGCCGCGCAGGCGCGACAGGGCGTGCAGGGCTTCATCGTCGATGCGGCCGGCGGCGCACAGGGCGGTCAGCTCGCCGTAGCTGTGACCGGCAACGGCACCGGGCACCACGCCGAAGGTTTCGAGCAGGCGCAGGGCGCCGAGGCTTGCCGCGCCTATGGCGGGCTGGGCCGCCTGGGTGGCGCGCAGCGCCTCGTCCTGGCTCACCCGGGTCTCGGCGTCGAAGGCGGTGGCGGGGTAGATGATGTCGGAGAGGAGCTTGCCGTCCGCGGATCCGAAACCGTCGTTGGCGGCGGCGATCGAGTCGAGGAGCTGCGGAAAGCGGCAGGCGAGGTCGTTCAGCATGCCGGTGTACTGGGACCCCTGGCCCGGGAAGAGCATGCCGAGCTGGCCCGGCTCGCCGCCGGCGGCGAAAAAGGCGCCGTCCGGGGTGTGCCAGGAGGAGCCCGGGGTTTTCGCCAGCATGGCCCGGGCATTTTTCACCAGCGCCGCCAGGTTGGTCTTGTTCCGCTCCACGACGATAGTCAGGCGGCAGGGCGCCTTGGCGTCAAAGCCGGCCCGGGAAACTGCGGCCAGGTCCCGCAGTGCGCTCCAGGAGATGTCTGGCTGGATCCGATCCAGCCCGGAGACGAGCGCCGCGGCATCGGCACCGGAAAAGGCGACGATCTGGGTGTTGCCGTCCCAGTCGGCGGCCTTCTTGACCGGCTGGTACTCCTCCAGGACCACGTGGAAGTTAGAGCCGCCGAAACCGAAGGCGCTCACGCCGGCGCGGCGCGGGAGGCCTCCGCGCGGAAACCAGGGACGCTTCTCGCTGGCGATATAGAACGGGGTCTGGCCCGAGGTGATCTCCTTTTGCGGAGTCTGCACCTTGATGGTCGGGGGGATCACCTTGTGGTGCAGCGCGAGAGCGGTCTTGATGAGACCGGCGGCCCCCGCCGCGGCCTTGGCGTGGCCGATCTGCGACTTCACCGAGCCCAAGGCACACCACGGGTTGACCGCATCGCCGTACACCTCGCGCAGCGCGCTCACTTCGACCGCGTCACCCACCTTGGTGCCGGTGCCGTGCGCCTCGACCAGCCCGATGCTCTCCGGCGTCACGCCGGCGTTCTTGTAGGCGTTTATGAGGGCGTTTTTCTGGCCGGAGGCGCTCGGAGCGTAGATGGCGTCGCCCTTGCCGTCGCTGGAGGAGCCGATGCCGCGGATCACGGCGTAGATCCTGTCGCCGTCGCGCTCGGCGTCGGCCAGCCGCTTCAGGACCACGATGCCGAGACCCTCGCCGAGGATGGTCCCGTCGGCCGTCGCGTCGAACGGCTTGGCGTTGCCGGTAGGCGAGAGCGCCGGGGGCTTGCTGAAGCACATGTACATGAAGATGTCGTTGAAGGTGTCGATCCCGCCGGTGACGACGATGTCCGACTTCCCGGAGGCAAGTTCCATGGAGGCGAGGTGCAGGGCGCCCAGGGAGCTGGCGCAGGCCGCGTCCACGACGCAGTTGGTGCCGCCCAGGTCGAACTGCTTGCTGATCCGGCCGGCGACCACGTTGCCGAGCAGGCCCGGGAAGGAGTTCTCCTGCCACGGGACGTAGGAGTCGGAGATCCGCTCCACGACGTCCTGGGCGACCGCATCGTCGACCCCCGCGTCCTTGAGCGCGCTTCTCCAGATCGGGTGCCCCAGGCGCGCGCCGAGCGGTATCACCAGTTCCAGCGTGCCGGTGACCCCGAGAATGACGGAGGCGCGGCTCTTGTCGAAGGGGCGCTCCGGGCCGTAGCCAGCGTCCTTCAATGCCTGGCCGGCCGCCACCAGCCCCAGGAGCTGCGAGGTGTCGATCGCCTCAAGCACGTTCGGGGGGATGTTGAATTCCATCGGGTTGAAGTCTACCGGCGAGATGAAGCCGCCGCGGTGGCCGTAGGTCCGGTCGGGACTTTTCGGGTCCTGGTCGAAGTAATCCTTGACCTTCCAGTGGGAGGCGGGGACCTCGGTTATGGCGTCAACCCCGTCCATGATGTTCGCCCAATAGGCATTCTGGTCATTGGCCTGCGGGAAAAGGCAGCCGATGCCGATGATTGCCAGCTGAGCGCCGTTGCTGGATATGGCGGGTTTTATATCGTCAGTTTTCAACTAAGGTACTCCTTGATGTGCGCAGTTTCGAGCGGTTCCAGGGCGACGGCGTCCTGCGGCAGATCGATCCCCTGGCTGCGCAGAAAGTTGGCGCGGTTCAATTGTGCCGCGCCGTGCAGGATGTTGAGGGCGACCGTGACGACCTTGCGTCGGGCGGGGGCCTCCAGGAAGCTTCCGGCGGCCCATTCGTTGAAGGCGCCCATGGACGGACCGCACCAGACCTGGTAGTCCATGCGGCGCTGTTGCGCGCCGTCCTTGGCCCAATGGGCCGCCTGTCCCAGGTACCAGCGAAAGACCAGCGCCATGCGGTGCTTGGGGTCCCGCTCGCTGCGCTCCACCTGGGAGGGGTCGCGCACCAGGAAGTAGGCGCGGGTGTCGCGCCAGACATCCTCGATAGGCGCCTGGAAGGTGGTCTTCTCGATCTTGTCGCGCTCGGCGGCGGGGATCTCGTCCAGGCTTTTGTGGGCGCGGTACAACTCGTACAGCTTCGCTGCGCGCATGGGGAACATGGTGCCGCGTTTGAGCACCTGCACCGTGACGCCCATCTCGAACATGTCGGCGGCCGGAGCCATGGTGACGTCGGCCTGGCGCGTACCGGAAAGGAGCGTGCGGACCGCGTCCGAGGTGCCGGACTCGATGCAGGCCTGGTTCACCGACCCGGTCATGATGTAGGCGGCGCCCATGGCGAAGGCGGCGGCTGCGGAGGCGGGGGTGGAGATGCCGCCGGCCAGGCCGACCCTGAGCCTCCGGTCGTAGCCGTACTGCCGCTCCAGCTTGGCTGCCAGCGAGAGGATGGTCGGGAACAGGGCCATGGCGGGCCGGTTGTCGGTGTGTCCGCCGGAATCAGCCTCCGCCGTCACCTCCTGGGCCAGCGGGACCAGGGCTGCCAGCTCGGCCTGCTCCGCGGTGATGGATCCGTCGGCGACCAGTTCGCGCAGCAGCTTCTCCGGTGCGGGTGCGAAGAACTTGGCGGCCAGTTCCTCGCGGGAGACCTTGGCGATGATCCGGTTCGGCGTCACGATTCTGCCGTCGGAGCCGCGCCGGATGCCGTGGACCCGGTAGCGCACCAGGGGAAGCGTCAGCGCCAGGAAGGCCGAGGCCTCGACGATGCGCACACCTTTCCGGATGTAGAGCTCGGCAAGGTCGCGTTCCAGGTCAGGCTCGTGAGGGGAGTGGATCAGGTTGAAACCGTAGGGGATGTCGCCCAGCGAAGCGCCGAGGCGGTCCGCGGCGGCCTCCACCTGCGACAGCGGCAGCCCCGCGGCGCCGAAGAAGCCGAGCATCCCGGCGCGTCCCAGCTCCTCGGCGATAGCTGCCGAGCTGATCCCCTTGGCCATCGAGCCGCCGAGGTAGGGGAAGCGGATGCCGAGTTCCCGGCAGAATCCGGAGTCGCCCAGGTTTTCCGGAAGCGATGGGGGGGCGTAGCCGGCCAGGGTGAGACCCTCCGCGGCTCCGGCGCCGAGCTGGCCGACACCGCCCAGTTCGGCGACCAGGGCGCCGCTTTTTTCCACGAGGTACAGGGGGCGGCGCACGGAGCGAAGCGCCTCCTTCAGGCTCAGCGGCTGCGTGGCGGGAGCGTCCGCTGCTGCAGACCAGGTTCCGAGGCACTCTTTCTTTTCGTGGCGATTGGTCGCGTCGCACCAGGGTGAAAATCGGTTCAAACGGCTTCTCCTGTTGCCAGCGTATTTGCAACGGAATTGCGATGGCCTAAAGGTGACTCAAGCGGCAGAAGCTTGGGTGTGGAGGAGGCAGATTCTCAGTAATCTCAATTAACTTCGGGGAGAAACCCGAATTAGCGGTTACCATCTACTGCCCATTTTAACAGGACATGTGTACATTGAATCGAGTAAAAAGGCAAGACAAGACGCCAATTCTGGGCATTTTTTTAAGGGCCCGGGTTTTGTGTTACTTCGATTTATTAGTTAAATTTAACCGATTGACAGGTGAGTAGTGTCTGCTATTAATGTAATCAAATTATTTGTCTCACGTGAATTAATTCATATTTTAAGATGTAGTTTTCTTTCTAGTCCATACATGGAATTGGGTTTTGCTATTATCTGAAGGTTATTCTCAACGCACTTCACCCAAATTTTGTAGTTTATCATACTTATTCATTAAACTGGAGGCTCCTTATGTACATCTTGTTGAGAGTATCTTTTATTGCAATATGCCTTGTAATTTTTTTAACCTCTTGCAGTGGTGGAAACAATAATAATTCTACAACACATCCCCCTACTACTGTTGCTGATGCATTGAAAGCATCTGATCAAAGTGGAGCATATCCAGCATTAAATCATGATAGTACTATAGCCGGTCCAGATTTAGATAATAACGGCGTACGCGACGATGTTGATGCTTATATCAATGCATTGCCAGACAACTCAAGTCAAAAATCAGCCTTACGCCAGACGCACTCGGCAATTAGCAATGCCATGCTGGCTGACACAACTAATCAGAACGCTCTAGTTGCTGCCACTAGAAAAATAGCTAACGCGACTGCATGTATTCATGCAAAGTACGACTCAACGACTGCAAGCAATAAGAATTCAGAAATGGAAAAAATTACTGTCAATACGAAAGGGCGTTTCAGGGCTTATGAGAAATTTAGTGCAGCCATTAGTGGAACAACTTTTGTATTGCCAGAGGGGGACGGTTGTGCAAACTAAATATATTCCAATTAAATATGCAAGGCCGTTGCTGGTTGCTTTGATGCTCTACGCTCAACCTGAACCCAGAGCATTTGCCGAAAATTTATGTCTGGCTAGCGGATATACTATCGGATTCTTTAATGGTGTTTGGAATACGCCGGTTCAGGCTGCCGATGGGTTGGCATCACTTCGTGATTTGAATGGTGACACTTTCAATGACGAACCAATCCAGTACGAGGGTTTCTACAACCATACAGGGTCAACAGCAGGCGGTACAGGTTTACAGGATATCGCTGAGGTTTTTGAACAACGTGCAGCCGAAATCGATGCAAGTGGTGAACTCGGTAAGCGTTGGGAATTTTTCTGGGAAACTCTTGCCGGCAAAAAACCCTTCACTGACAAACTAATTGAATTATTTCCTTCTGCCGGAAGTTTATTTTCACAGCTTTTCACAGATATTTCATCCAAAATTACGGCTGGTTGGTCGTATCTCATAAGTAATCCGCCTACTGAGTCGGATTATGCAACTCACAATGCTCGTCTTGATGCATTAGCTGTACAACGTCAGAAACTAATGTTAGTAGCTCATTCGCAAGGAAATCTATTCGTTAATCACGCCTATGACCACATTATTTCATCGATCGGACCTAACAGTGTAATGGTTGCCCATATTGCTCCAGCATCTCCGACTTTACGAGGAGAGTATCTTTTGGCAAATATTGACCTAGTAATTAACGGCTTACGAATTCAAGGTCTCAATTCAGTACCTGCGGTCAACCTCACATTACCTACATCAATGTCAGATATTTCTGGCCATACATTGGTAGGAACATATATGGATGCGTCGCGTCCAGGGCGTGCAGCAGTTGCTTCTATGATTAACAGGGCAATGGGACAACTCACGACTCCTGAGACTACCGGCAATGCGGGGTCTTTTACAGTTACTCTTAGTTGGGACGGTATTGGTGATGTAGATTTACATTCATTTGAACCAAACGGTGCTCATGCGTATTATATCGAGAAAGCTGGTTTAGTAGGTTATCTTGATGTCGACAATATCGATGCTTTTGGCCCCGAGCATTACTATGCGTCCTGTGATTCTAATATCTTGCAAACAGGCGTCTATCACTTTGGAATCAATAATTTCGCTAATGCAACTGGAAGGA
>DATCHY010000499.1:0-4109 GCA_036508065.1 Geomonas sp.
CGCCCTTGCGACGCCTTCTTTGTTGTGACCTGTTTCGCTGTATACAAGGTGGCTGATACTGCTAATGAAGTAGCAACTACCATGCCGCAGGGCTCCCGCGGGTAAGATGCTGTTTTTGTGTGGTTTTGTTGCGTCTGGCGCAGAGCCAAAATTTTGAACGAAGCTTCGAGGTATGATGGGCCTTTGACGCGAGCGACTTGTGGTCCGGTTCTGCTGGATGGTAATCAAGGCTTGCGCATCGGCAACAGGCCCGGCCTGCAACGGATTGAGGTGGATGGAGCGGATGGAGCGGACGGAGCGGACGGAGCGGACGGAGCGGACGGGTTCCGGAAGGTAAGGGGCTTCCTCGCAGACGGTCGAGTTGTGCCTGATCTGGAAAAGACGGCCGGTCCGATGATGT
The DNA here is from genome assembly GCA_036508065.1 of Geomonas sp. Lineage (GTDB taxonomy): Bacteria > Desulfobacterota > Desulfuromonadia > Geobacterales > Geobacteraceae > Geomonas. The sequence continues at coordinate 401 of DATCHY010000499.1, forward strand.
GAGAGATTGAAGGTAACGGCATACCCGGCAGGAAGGCGGGCATGGTAAGGTGGGCTTCGCGCGTCCCGGCCTGTGTCAACCCGCAGTCGGCAGTTTTCGCGCCACCATGTTGAGGCTTATCAATTCATCCTTGAACCTCATGCTGCTCGTATCTTCAAACATGCGGAATTCACTGACTTTTCTTGTCAGTTCGAATCCCGACTCATGGAGGAAATATGCCAGGAAATCTTCGTTCAAGCCGACACCATGATAATCATGTCCGTCCAGGTGCCCGCCGAACATCATCCGCATGACGAAAAAACGCTCATCAACGGTAAGCAAATCCTTGTCAAGAAACAACTTCGCCAATATATCCATGTCAGGAACGCTTACGTACAAAGTCCCAAACGGTTTTAAAGCTCTATGCCATTCTTTGAGAGTTGACATCAGCTCGGACTGGTAGTCGAAATGCTCCAGGGTATGCGAAGCATAGATCTCGTCGAGTGAACAGTCCGGAAACCGCGACAGGTCGTTGGCGTTGCCAAGGTGGTCGACATGGGGCCCCGGAAGTACGTTCATGATTTCCCATCCCGCTGCCGGCGCTTGCCCGCCTATATGTAATTTGCGTGGCATTCTAGACCCTTATGAGTAATGGTGGTGCGGTACGGGTGTCAGATCGGCTGCTGTCCGTAGCCGTCGTACTGGTCTGCTGTCGGGTCCATGGCCTTGCCCGTGCTACCCGTTCCGGAGAATTTGAAGACCATGTGGGACGGGTCGATGGTCGCGTCGCCATTGGCGTTCTGGCTCAGCAGGAAGGTGACGGTCGCCTGCTGCTCGGTCGGGTCGTATCTGACGCTGGTCGGATTCTGCGGGATGTACGCCTCCGTCGGCAGGACCGGGAGCAGGTTGTTATAGTACCCTGCCGCCCCTCCGGTTGCCTTGGTGATGGTCCAGTTGCTGGTGTCCTGCACGGAAAGGGGGTCCATCTTGGAGTCAAAGGAGAAGGTCAGGCTGAATTCCTTGGAGGTGCTCGGTTGCATGAGTGAGCTGTCCAGCGACCAGAGGGGGGTATTCACGCCGAGCGCGCTGACGAAGCTGTCGGTGAGTCCACCGCCGGCGGCCACGATCTTGGGTTTCGCGATGACCGCCTGCAGCAGCGCACCCTGGGTGGCGTCGATCGCCGTGAGCTTGTCCACTTCCAGCTGTGCGTTGTTCGTATCGCCCAAGGCACCATAGGCGGATCCCAGTTCCAGGTGGGCCGCGGCCATTTTTGGCTTCAGCTTGACCGCCTGGGTGAGCACTTTCACCGCCTCCGCGTGCTTCCCCTCCTTGTTGTAGGTGGCGCCGAGTGCGTATAGCGGGTTGGCGTCGCCCGGCGCCATGCGGATCACCTGCTTGAACTGCTTTTCCGCTTCTGCATACCGGCCGTTCTGCTGATACATCTGTCCCAGCATGTAGGGGGCGACTGTGTCGCCCGGGTTCAGCTTTATCGCAGCCTTGAACTCCTTTTCGGCATCGTTGTACTGCTTTTTGCCCAGATAGATGTTGGCCAGGCTGGAATGAACCGAATCCTGCGTCGGGTCCATGGCGAGGGAGGCCTGGTAGATCTTGATGGCGTCGCCGGTCTTTTTCTGCTGCACGTAGATGTTGCCCAGGTAATTGAGGGCCTGCGTGCTGCTCGGATCGAGGGAGATGGCGCGCTTGATCTCGTTGGCCGCCTTTGCGTAGTCTTTTTTCTGGTAGAAGCCGAGGCCGCTGCTCAGGGCGGAGGTGGCGAGCGCCGTCTGCTGGCTCGACTGCGAGGCAAGCGTGGTGAAGATATCGAAGCCCGAAGCTGAAGTGCTGGATGCAGTGGAGTTGTAGCTGTCGGTAACATTGGCCATCATTTCTCCCATCGGTGCCAGGATCTAGCTGGATCTTCTTAAATAGCGGCCTTTTCCTTTTCGACACCGGATCGGGAAACTTGAGAAAAAAACCACCACCCCCGGTATCGGGAAGGCCCCTCCGGGAAGCCGCGTGGGGCGGCTTCCCGGAGGGGTCGCAGGGGCGTCAAAAAAATCCGTCAGCCGTTCACGCAGTGGCGCAGGGTGGTGAGGCCTTCCCGCGCGTCCCGGTTCCACGGCTCCAGCTGGGTTACCTTGACGTAGAAACTCTCCGCTTCCTGGGGCCTCTCCAGCAAGGTGCAGATCCTGCCCAGATTCATGAGGGTCTCGATGTTCTTCGGCTCCTTCCGGAGCAGTTCGAGGTAGATGGCGATCGCCCCGTCTATGTCGCGTCCCTCGACGAAATAGAAGTCGGCCAGGTTCTTCTGGAAGGTGCTGTTTCCCGGGGCGAGCGCTGCCGCCTTCTGGTAGTGGAGCTGGGCCTCATCCTTGGCGCCGTTTTGATAGCAGATGACGGCGAGGTCGTTGTGCGCTAACGGAAAATCGGGAAAAAGTTTCAGGATACCTCGCAGTTGCCCCGCGGCTCCATCAAGGTCCCCCTGCGCCACCAACGCCTGCGCCTTCTCGTAAAGCTCCTCCGCCGACTCATACTCCTCGCAGGGGGGTGGCTCGGTCAGACTGAGGCGCAGCTCGGTGAGGCGTTGCCGCACCGCCTGGTTCCACGGCTCGATCTCCAGCGCCCTCTGGTAGAAGGACTCCGCCTCAGCCGGCTGTCCGACCGCCTCGCTGATGATGCCGAGGTTCAGCAGCGTCTCCGTGTCCCGGGGTGAAGTCTTGAGAAGCTTCAGGTAGATGCCGATTGCCTCATCGAACTGGCCCGTCTCGATGGCGTAGAGGTCCGCCAGGTTTTTGAGATAGGTGCTCTCTTCGGGGTTCAACTGCACCGCCTTCCGGTAGTGGCTGAGCGCTTTTTCGGTGTCGCCGAGCCGGTAACTGAAGGCGGCCAGGTCGTTGTGGGCGAGGGCGTGCTCCGGGTAGCGCTCCAGGTGGCTTGCCAGCGCCTCTGCCGCCTTGAGGTCGCTACCGCTTTTCACCAGGGACTCGATCTCGGCGTAGGCCTCCTCTGCACTTGGCAGGGCTCGGGGCGGAGGCTCGCAGGGCTGCGCTGTCCGGTATGGGGCGGCCGGCTGCCGGACCGCAGCCTGGTAGTTTTGCCTGAGGAGACCAAGTTCCCGCTCCGAGGCATCCTGGTTCAGCGGGGACCCGGCTGCGACCAGCTTCAAACCGGTGAATTCCCCGATATGCACGACCCGGAAGCGCTCAACCACCCTCAGCAGGAAATCGCGCATCCCCTGGCTTTCGTACCTTTCGTCGAACCAGCCGATGCTGTCGTGCAGTTCCCTGCGCCACATAAGGTGCGGGGCGATCAGGCAGAGCTGGGTGAGCTGCGGGGCGGTGTAGTCCGGCCAGATCATCTTGCCGTAGCTGGTATGGTTTGCGAAGCTCTCATGAGGGATGGCGGTGAAGCAGGTGTCGCCGTAGGCGAGCATCGCATCGGGGCTGGCCTCAAGCGTCTCCGCGAGCATCTGGTAGGCGTCGTCCTTCAGCCGGTCGGTCGCCTCGATGACGGTGAGGTACTTCCCTGAGGCGATCCTGAGTGCCAGGTTCAGCGCGGCGGAGCTCCCTGCCGATGGCGCGGTTCTGAGAGAGATCAGGCTCGGGTAGCGGCGCTGCAGGTCGGCGATGACGGCCCATTCCGATTGCTCCGACCCCTGGTCGACGACGATCACCTCCATCTTGCCCGCAGCGCTCTGCTCCATGAGCCCGCACAGGCATTCCCTGATGTA
>DATCHY010000500.1:0-5467 GCA_036508065.1 Geomonas sp.
GGGATGTTCGTCAACGTCGCCGTCGCACTCCCCGTGCGGCGGCAGGTGCTCGCCATCCCGGCGACGGCCGTGCTCTACGCCCCCTACGGCGACTCGGTTTTCGTGATTGTAGACAAGAAAAGCAAGGCCGAGAAGGATACCAGCGGCAAAAAGGACGATAAAAACGGCAAGGGCGGCAAGGGAGGCCAGGACGGCAGGGGCAACAGAGCCGGCAAGGTGCTGCGTCAGCAGTTCGTGCGCCTGGGCGAGAAGCGCGGCGACTTCGTCGCCGTCACCAGCGGTCTCAAGGAAGGAGACACGGTCGTCAGCACCGGCGTCTTCAAGCTGCGTAACGGCCAGGAGGTGCTGGTCGACAACAGGCTGGCACCCGTCTTCAGTCAGGCGCCCACTCCGGAGAACAACTGACCGTGAAAATCACCGACCTCTTCATCCGCCGGCCGGTACTCGCCGTGGTGGTGAACCTGATCATCATCATCGCGGGAGTGCAGGCGATCCGCACCCTCAAGGTCCGCCAGTACCCGCACAGCGAGAACGCGACGGTCACCGTCACCACCGTCTACGTCGGCGCCAGCGCGGACCTGGTGCGCGGCTTCATCACCACGCCGCTTGAGCGCGTCATCGCCGCGGCCGACGGCATCGAGTACCTGTCGTCCCAGAGTACCCTGGGACTTTCCACCATAGCCGTCCGCCTGAAGCTCAACTACGACTCCACCAAGGCGCTGGCCGAGATCAGCTCCAAGGTCGACCAGGTGCGCCGCGACCTCCCTCCCGAGGCCGAGGTGCCGACCATCAACATAGAGTCGGCCGACAGCCAGTTCGCCTCGGCCTACCTGAGTTTCAGCTCGGACATCCTGAAGCAAAACGAGATCACCGACTACCTGGTGCGCGTGGTCCAGCCCCGCCTGTCGGCGATCGAGGGGGTGCAGCGGGCCGAAATCCACGGCGCCCGCACCTTCGCCATGCGCATCTGGCTCAAACCCGACCGGATGGCCGCCCTCGGTATCACGCCGGCCCAGGTGCGCCAGGCCCTGGCCGCCAACAACGTGCTGTCGGCCCTGGGGCGCAGCAAGGGGTCGTATATCCAGGTCAACCTGACCGCCGACACCAACCTGAGCACGGTCGGCGACTTCAGGCAGCTTGCCGTGCGCCAGAGCGGCGGCACCATCGTGCGGCTGGGCGACATCGCAGACGTCGACCTGGGGGCCGAGGACTACGACACCGAGGTCCGCTTTTCCGGGCAGACCGCGGTCTTCATGGGGATCTGGTCGCTCCCCAACGCCAACTCGCTGGACGTGATGAAGCTGGTGCGGGTGGAGATGGCGGCCATCGAGCGCGAACTGCCGACCGGCCTCAAGGCCGGCATTGCCTACGACGGCACCAGCTACATCTCGAACGCCATCCACGAGGTGCTGAAGACCCTGGGCGACACGCTGCTGATCGTCATGGTGGTCATCTTCCTGTTCCTCGGCTCCTTCCGCTCGGTCCTGATTCCGGTCATGGCGATTCCCGTGTCGCTGATCGGGGCCGTCTTCCTGATGCAGGCCTTCGGGTTCACCGTGAACCTCCTCACCCTCCTGGCGGTCGTGCTCTCGGTAGGTCTCGTGGTGGACGACGCCATCGTGGTGGTGGAGAACGTGGAGCGCCACCTGCGCGAAGGGAGATCGCCTTTGGAGGCGGCCCTTCTGGGCGCCCGCGAACTGGTGGGACCCATCATCGCCATGACGGTCACCCTGGCGGCGGTCTATCTCCCGATCGGCCTGCAGGGGGGGCTGACCGGCTCGCTGTTCCAGGAGTTCGCCTTCACCCTGGCCGGGGCGGTGACCATCTCGGGAATCGTGGCCCTGACCCTGTCGCCGGTCATGTCGGCCACGCTGCTCAAGCCCGGAGCCGCGGAGCATGGCCTGGCCGGACGCATCTCCCGCGACCTGGAGCGCCTGAAGAACGCCTACGGACGCGGCCTCGACGCCACCCTGGCCGCGCGTCCCGCGGTCTACACGGTCTGGCTCGCGGTAACGCTCCTCACCGTGCCGATGTTCGTCATGTCCGCCAAGGAACTGGCGCCGCTGGAGGACCAGGGGGTCATCTTCGGCATCCTCGACGCGGCCGCCAACTCCACCATCGACCAGAACAGCCGCTTCTCCGCCGCGGTGAACCAGGTACTCATGAGCGAGCCGGAAACCGAATTCACCTTCCAGCTCACCATGCCCAACTCCGGTTTCTCCGGCATGGTGGTCAAGCCGTGGCAGGAGCGGCAGCGCACCATCTTCCAGATTCTGCCCGAAGTCCAGCAAAAGCTGCAGAAGCTTCCCGGCATACGGATCTTCCCGGTGACGCCGCCCGCCCTTCCCGGCGGAGGCGATTTCCCGGTGGAGTTCATCCTGGCATCGACCGCAGAAACCGGCGAGATCCTGGAATTCGCCCGCAAGCTGCAGATGAAGGCCGCGCAGAGCGGGATGTTCGCCTTCCCGCCCTTGATAGACGTCAAGATCGATCAGCCCCAGACCGAGTTCATCATCGACCGCGACAAGGTGGCTGCCCTGGGGCTCAACCTGGCGCAAATCTCGGGCGACCTCGGCGCGCTGATGGGCGGCGACTACGTGAACCGTTTCGACATCGCGGGGCGCAGCTACAAGGTCATCCCGCAGATCCAGCGGGCGGGCCGCCTCAACCCGGGGCAGCTTGAGGACGTCTACGTCACCGGTCCCAACGCCGGGGTGATCAAGCTGAGCACCGTTGCCACCCGGCGCGAGTCGGTCGTGCCGCGCTCGCTGAACCGCTTCCAGCAGTTGAACGCGGTGAAGATCAGCGGCGTGGCGGTGCGCCCGCTGGACGAGGCGCTGCGCTACCTGGAGGTTGAGGCGGCCAAGATCCTGCCCAAGGGATACGTCATCGACTACACCGGGGAGTCCCGCCAGTTGCGCACCGAGGGGAACAAGTTCCTCCCGGCCTTCGCGTTCGCCATCGTGCTGATCTTTCTGGTGCTGGCGGCCCAGTTCAACAGCTTCCGCGACCCCTTCGTCATCCTGGCCGGCTCGGTGCCGCTGGCGATGTTCGGCGCGCTCCTCTTCACCTTCCTGAAGATGCCCGACCCGAACGTCCCCTTCTGGACCCGCGGCTGGACCACCACCCTCAACATCTACTCCCAGGTAGGCCTGGTCACACTGGTGGGTCTCGTCTCCAAGAACGGCATCCTGATCGTCGAGTTCTCCAACAAGCTGCAGCTTCAGGGGCTGAGCAAGCTGGACGCGGTGCGCCAGGCGTCCATGACCCGTCTGCGTCCGATCCTGATGGTGGCAGCCGCGACAATCGCCGGCCACTTCCCGCTGACGCTGGTGAGCGGCGCCGGCGCGGCGGCACGAAACTCCATCGGTCTGGTGCTGGTGGGGGGGATGTTCATCGGCACCATGTTCACCCTGTTCGTGATCCCCTCCATCTACATGCTGATCGCCCGCGATCACACCAAGGACCGGGAGCGCGAGGCGACCGTCACCTCTAAAATCTAGGTTGAGGTTGAGGTTGAGAAGGCTTTTCTTAACCTCTAAAATCTAGGTTGAGGTTGAGGTTGAGAATGGTTTTCTAAACCTCAACCTCAACCTTAACCTGCTTCTTTACACCTCGTTGACCATCGTGCGCCTGGCGCCGTTGCCCCAGAGCTGCAGGGTGATCGCTCCGATGAGAAGTACGGTGCCGCCCAGACCCTGCCGGGTCGTGATACGCTCCCCGAGGAGCAGCGCCGAAAGAAGCACGGTGATGAGAGGTTCCAGGGTGCTGATGATGGAGGCGTTGGTGGCGCCGATCAGGCGCAGCCCGGCGAAAAAGCCGATCACGGCGAACAGCGTCGGGAAGACCGCGATCCCCAGGATGGAGAACCAGGCGGCGGGGGAGATGCTGAGGAGGAGCCCGCCGGTGGCAACTCCGTAGAGGAGAAAGGTCAGGCCAGCGGTGGCGCAGACGTAGAAGGAGGTCACCAGCGGGTCGATGTTCTTCAGTACCCTGTTGCCGATGATGATGTAGCAGCTGTAGATGACCGCGGCGCCCAGCACGGAGAGCACCCCCTCGATGCGAGCGCCGTCAAACGAAGCGCCGAGCACCAGCACGAGGCCGGCGGAGCAGAGCAGCAGCGCCGCGGCTTTTTGGATGGTGAACCGCTCGTCGCCGACCAGGACTGCGAGCAGGGTGACCAGTGCGGGATAGGTGTAAAGCAGCATGCCGGTAAGCGAGGCAGGGAGGTAATGGATGCTGTTGGCGTACAGCATGGACATGCCGCCGTAACCGACGGCCCCCATCAGGGTGAGCTGCACTGCGGTCTTGCGGCTGACGGCGATGGGAATGCGGCGCGCTCTCAGGATGGGCACCAGAAAGAAGGCCGCGATCAGGAAGCGGCCGGCGAGGATGGTGCTGATGTTCGCGCCGCCTGCGAAGGCGCACTTGATGAGGATTCCGAGGGTGGCGAAGCCCGCTGCCGTGGCAACGATGAACCAGGCGCCGCGGTTTTTTTCATGCATATCAGCCAAATCCTCTTAAAACAAGTCAGATAACCTAAACCGCAAAAACATCAGCCACAAAAAGGCACAAAAGGCACAAAAAATAATAACAAAACTGACTGAATCAAAGGTTTAACCACAGAGGACAGAGATGATCACAGAGGAATTCTAAACCTATAAACTTGGTTAAACCCGATGTCTGTTTGCTTTTCATCTGTGTACCTCTGTGCCCCTCTGTGGTTAAGCCTTTTTTTGCGCGTTTTGTGCCTTTTTGTGGCAATAGGTTTTTAGGTTGTGTTTTGTGGCAATAGATTTCTGGTTTCGCTGTGTCTCCGTGACTAATGACTCACTTCGGCCCGTCCAGCTGGATGGTCTGGTCGGTGATCTCGGTGAAGCTCACGTCGTGGCTCACCAGGAAGAGCTGGTCGTACCAGTGCTCGGTCACCTCCTCCTGCCCCACGTCGATGGCGCGAAAGGCCCGCGCCAGGTTCTCCCTGCGCTCCGCATCGAGATTGGAGGTCGGCTCGTCGAAGAAGGCAATCCTGGCGCCGATGGTCTGCAGCAGGGCCAGGCGCAGCGCCACCACCGCGCTCATCATCTGCCCCCCCGAGAGCTGATCGTCGCTGCGCTCCCGGATGGCACCCTCCACCATGTCCTTCAGCACGATCTGGTAGTTCTCGCCCCAGAACAGCTCCTCATCCGACTCCGCGATGCTGCGGTAGATCCGGTCCGCCCGAAAGCTGATCTCCTCCCGGAAGCGCTCGGAGAGCTGGCTGGACACGTTCTTGAACACCTGGTTGCGCAGGAACTTGACGAGCGTCCCCTGCTCCTTCAGTTCGTCGATTGCCGCAAGCTTTTTCGCGATCTCGCCGGACAGTGCGGCAAGCGCGGCGATTTCCCCCTCCAGCCGGGTCACCCCTTCGGCAAGGGCGGCAAGCTCCGCCTGCAGGGTCGCCAGGGCAGAAACCAGCCGCTCGCGATCC
>DATCHY010000501.1:0-4635 GCA_036508065.1 Geomonas sp.
AATGTGTAGTTGCCGCTCGAGTCGGTGGAGGTAGTTGCAGTGGCTACTCCGCTCAATGCCACGCTAATTCCCTGCTTACCGGTGCCTGATGACGTTACCGAACCGGAAATTGAGTAGGTTGCTACCACACCGCTACTGCCATCACCACTTCCACCACCACTTCCACCACCGCCACACCCTGCCGTCATCAGGCCGATAAGCGCCAGAACCATGCTTCCCAGTACCGCCGGTGACAATCTCAATAGAATTCGGTTCATGATTGGTTCCCCCCATTTTTGCCTTCGACCGTCGCGGCCGAGGATCGTCGAGCAACAAACAAAGAGCTTCTGTACCGTGAAGAATGATGCTGCGAGGTTCTAATGGTCACAATCATTGCTGCACCAACTCTAAACGCCGGCCCAGGGCCCGATTGCGGCTGTTCGAGCCGGGCAGGCCGGAGAAAGCACTAATGATCGTTTTTAGTTTACTTGCGCATTAGGTAAAGTCAATGTTGCGATCTGATTAAATCGGCCGCTCTGGGGGGGACAACCCGGGCTTACCCCCGGCACTCGCTGCCATTCAGTGGCGAGTCCGGGGCAGGTGAAAAGCCGGCAAAGGGGGGGGGGGGAGGGAGGCGTTAATCGGGGTCGTTGTCAGCGGAGGGAGGAGATATACCCCTTGATTCCGGCGAGTATTCCGTCGGCCGTCAGGTCCTGGTACTGGGGGTCCTTGAGCTTCTGTTCGTCCCGCTCGTTGCTGACGAAGGCGGTCTCCACGAGGATGCTCGGCATGGTGGCGCCGACCAGGACGTAGAAGGGACCCTGCTTCACCCCGAGGTTCTTCACCGTCGGGTACCCGGTCTGCGCCTTCTTGTGCAGCGACTTCTGTACCAGGTCCGCCAGGTGAGCGGAATCGTTAATCTTGTAGTTCGCCATCAGGTCGAAGAGTACCGCCTGCAGCACGCTCACCTTCTCCAGCGTCGTGCCGTTCTCCTTGGCTGCGAGCTGGGCCGCCTTCTCCGTCTTGGCCAGGTTCAGGTAGTAGGTCTCGATCCCGTTCGCCGCCCGGTTCAGCGAGGCGTTGGCGTGTATGGAGACGAACAGGTCCGCCCCCACCTTGTTGGCGATCGCGGTCCGCTCCTGCAGCTCGACGAAGACGTCCGTCGAGCGGGTCATGACGGCGTCGATGCCGAGTTCGTCGCGGATCTTCTGCGCGAGCTTCAGGCCGATCTGGAGCACGATATCCTTTTCCCTGGTTCCGGAAGGGCTCATGGCACCCGGGTCGTGCCCCCCGTGCCCCGGGTCGACCACGATCCTCCTGACCTTGCCCGGCTTGAACCTGGCGGCGGGCTTGGCCTTCTCCGCCGGCGCCGGCTCGGGCTTGGCCGTCTCGATCACCTCCTTGGAGGACGAGATCTCCTGGCGCCGGTCACCCTTGACGTCCACGATGATCCGAAACGGATCGGCAAAAGTGAACACCTTGTAGTCCTTGATGCTGTCGAGGTCGAGCACCACCCGGACCGTCGAGGCCCGGTACTGTGCGATCCTCACGCTTTTCAGGAGACCGTCGCCGATCGCCAGGTCCTTGATCCTCGGGTTGATCCGGGCCCCGGCGATGTCGAGGTAGAGCCGGCTCGGCAACTTGTGGTACTCGAAGCGCGCCTCCTTCTCAAGGGCGATGGAGACACGGGTGTAGTCGGGCGTGGACCAGTGCTTCAGCTCGGTGACCCCGATCGCCCCCTCCTGCGCCGCTGCCAGCGACGGGAAAGAGAGGAACGGGGCGAGCAGCAGTGGCGCCTCGACTGCCAGCAGATGGCCCAGAAGCCACTGCTGGTAGGGAGCCGACAGGCCGATATATTTCAAAAATTCCCTTCTTTTCATGCGCTGCAAACTCCTGTGCTGAGGCAAAAAACGCGCTGCGTGGCAGCGGTCTTCCTACCCATGGCTACAACATCCTTTTCAGTTCGTCCACCAGGTTGAGCGCCTCGAGCGGCGTGAGGGTGGTCACCTCGACTCTCTTGAGCCGGTCCCGAAGCCGGTCGTCGTTCGGGACGCCGAAGAGCGAGAGCTGCGGGGACGGGGCGGGCTTTTGCCTGCCGCGCGCCAGGCGCGGTACGCCCCCCTCGCCGTACTCACCCTTCTCGAGATTCACGAGTATCTCCTTGGCGCGGTCGATCACCTCCTGGGGGAGCCCGGCAAGCCTTGCCACCTGGATGCCGTAGGAGTGCGAGGCGCCGCCCGGCACGATCTTTCTCAGGAAGATGATGCGCTCGTTCCATTCCTTGACCGCGATGTTGAAGTTCTTGATGCCGGGGCGCGTGACGGCGAGCTCGGTTAGTTCGTGGTAGTGGGTGGCGAACAGGGTCTTGGCGGCGTGCAGCTTGTTGTCGTGCAGGAACTCGGCGACCGCCCAGGCGATGGAGACCCCGTCGAAGGTGGAGGTGCCGCGCCCGATCTCGTCCAGTATGACGAGGCTCTTCGTGGTCGCTCCGCGCAGGATGGCGGCGCTCTCCATCATTTCCACCATGAAGGTGGAGTGGCCCCGCGCCAGGTTGTCAGAGGCGCCCACCCTGGTGAAGATCCGGTCCACGAGCGGTATGCGCGCCGCCTCCGCGGGGACGAAGCTTCCCATCTGGGCCATCAGGGTGATCAGGGCCACCTGGCGCATGAAGGTCGATTTGCCCGCCATGTTGGGGCCGGTGATGATGACCAGCTGGTTCTCGCCGTTGTCCAGGAGCGTGTCGTTGGGCACGAACCTCTCGGAGGAGTGGATCTCCTCGATGACCGGGTGCCTCCCTTCGGTGATGGAGAGCTCGCCCCCCTCGTGGATCAGCGGCCGGCAGTAGCCGCGGTCGTGGGAGAGCTCGGAGAGGGAGACCAGGACGTCAAGGGTCGCCAGCCGGTCCGCGGTCCGGGCGATCCGCTCGCCCTCGGCGGCGGCCGCCTCGCGCACACCCTGGAACAGCGAGAACTCGAGCTCCCGGATCCGGTCCTCGGCGCCCAGCACCTTCTCCTCGTATTCCTTGAGCTCCGGGGTGATGTAGCGCTCCGCGTTGGCGAGCGTCTGCCTCCTGATGTAATCCTCGGGAACCGCGGCCACGTTTGCCTTGGTCACCTCGATGTAGTAGCCGAACACCTTGTTGTAGCGGATCTTCAGCGAGGTGATGCCGGTGCGCCCTTTCTCCTGGGCCTCGAGCCGGGCGATGAACCCCTTCCCCTCCCGGCTGATGGCGCGCAGCTCATCGAGCTCGGCATTGTAGCCGTCGGCGATGACCCCGCCCTCGCGCAGCACGAAGGGGGGATTTTCCACGATGGCGCTCTCGATCAGGGCGCAGAGATCGAAGAGCGGGTCGGTCCCCGCGTCCAGATCCCGCAACAGCTGCCCGGTGCAGGGGGCGATTTTCTCTTTGACGGCCGGGATGCGGGAGAGCGATCCCTTGAGGGCGGCGAGATCCTTGGCGGAGGCGGAGGCGAGGCTGATGCGGCCGTTCAGCCGCTCCAGGTCGTAGACCCCGGACAAAAGCGTGCGGATCTCGGCCCGGGTTGCCGGCGCGCCAAGCAGTTCCTCCACCGCGTCCTGCCGGTGGCAGATCTTCTTCAGATCCATGAGCGGGTAGTTGATCCACTGCTTGAGCTTCCTCCCTCCCATGGCCGTCACGGTCCGATCCATGAGCCCCAGCAGCGACCCCTTGCGCTTTCCCTCGGAGAGGGTCGCGGTCAGCTCGAGGTTGCGTCTGGTCGACTCGTCCAGCAGCAGGTGCTCGCTCTCGGAGTAGGGGGTAATGGAGGTCACGTGCGGTGCGTTCCCCTTCTGGGTCTCCACCAGGTAGTGCAGCACGGCACCCGCTGCCAGCAGGGCGACCGGGAGTCCGTCGCAGCCAAGCGACGCCGGTGTGGCGCCCTTGAACTGGTTCCCTATCAGCCTCCTGCAGTAATCGGCATCGTAGACCCACTCCTCGAAGTAGGTGACGGTCCGGTCCGCGATGAGGTGAGCGATTCCCTTGGCCTTGGCTGGCTCGCGGAAATCGGCCGGAAGGATGACCTCCCGGGGATTTATGCAGGTGATTTCTGCCAGCGCCGCCTGGAGATCTGCCAGTTCGGTAACCCGGAACTCCCCGGTGGAGAGGTCGAGGAAGGCAAGGCCGTAGCGCGCCTGGTCCGCGTACAGGGCGAGCAGGTAGTTGTTCTCCTTGGGGCTCAGGGAGGCGTCCTCGATGACCAGGCCCGGGGTGACCACCTTCACCACCTCGCGCTTCACGATCCCCTTGGCGAGCTTGGGGTCCTCGGTCTGTTCGCAGATGGCGACCTTTTCGCCCGCCTCGACCAGCTTGGCGATGTAGGGGGCGCAGGAGTGGTAGGGGATGCCGCACAGGGGGATTTCCGGGCCGTCGGAATTCTTGTTGCGGCAGGTAAGGGTGATGCCGAGGATGCGGGAGGCCTTGACCGCGTCGTCGAGGAACATCTCGTAGAAGTCGCCCATTCTGAAGAAAAGTATGGCGTCGGGGTAGTCAGCTTTTATCTCAAGGTACTGCCGCATCATGGGAGTTAATTCAGACATTTTGGGACCTTTTGGGAAGAGAGAAACGGCGCTCATCTTAGCAAAACCATGCCCCCATGTAAAGCTCCCCACGGCCTCGGGCGGTAATAAAGATCTCCG
>DATCHY010000502.1:0-3226 GCA_036508065.1 Geomonas sp.
TTGAAATACGACGAGAGGGGCAGACATGGATGCCAAGATTTTTGTCCAGATTCTGGAGATAGCCTTCAACAAGAAGGTCTCCGACGTTCATTTCGAGACGGACAACCCGCCCTTCTTCCGGGGCAAGGGGCAGATCATCCGCTCCAAGCTGCCCAACCTGACCGCGAATGACACCGAGTTCATCGCCTCCCAGATCATGGCGCACAACAACCGCAGGTGGGAAAGCGACCAGAAGGAGTTCGACACCTCGTTCTCGCTTCCCAGCGGCGCGCGTTTCAGGGTCAGCATCTTCCGCCAGCGCGGCGGCTTCGGCATCATCATGCGGGTCATCCCCGCCCATATCGGCACCTTCGAAGAGCTCCGCCTCCCCCCGGTGCTGGGCGAGATCGTGAAGGCGCCAAACGGCCTGATCCTCGTCACCGGACCAACCGGCAACGGGAAATCGACCACCCTGGCCTCAATGCTGCGCTACATCAATGAGAACTTCAGTTACAACTGCATCACCATCGAGGACCCCATTGAGTTCCTGTTCACCTCGGACAAGAGCTGCATCATCCAGCGGGAAGTGGGGATCGACACGGATACCTTCAGCAGTGCGCTCAGGGCGGCCTTGCGCATGGATCCGGACCTGATCATGGTGGGCGAGATGCGCGACACGGCGACCATCGACTCCTGCCTCATGGCTGCCGAGACCGGTCACCTGGTGCTTTCAACCCTGCATACCCAGGGGGCGGTTTCCACCATCAACCGGATCATCGGGCACTTCCCCCCCGAGGCGCAGGAGATCGTGCGGCAGAGGCTCGCGGACATTCTGGTTGCGACCGTCTCCATCCGCCTGATCAAGGACAAAACCGGCGAATTCATCCTTCCCGTCCTGGAGATCATGCGTGCCACCACGACAATCCAGAGCTGCATCAGGGAAGGGCGGCTCGACGAGATTGAGGGGCACATGGAGAACAGCCGGAACCAGTACCAGATGCAGACGCTGGACCAGCATCTGATCCAGTTGCACGAGCAGGAAATGATCACCATGGAGGACGCCAAGCGCCTCTCCCACTCGATGGACCTGGAACGAAAGCTCATGTTCACCGAATAGGACGCGCTTCCAAGCAGAAAAGCGGTATCAACCTCCTTGTCGATGTATGCAGAACCTGACTAGCGCAGATCTTCCGCTGGAGAAACTCCCTCCCCTTCAAGGGTCGGGGTGGGGATGGGGCAAATTCGGCATCAAATCATCCCCATCCCCCACCTGACCTCCCCCTTGAAGGGGGAGGAACATGATCTGCCGAAGATTAGCGCCAATCAGGATACAGAAAGAGCTCTAAGGAATCTTAGAGCTCTTCTTTTATCCCCATCCCACATAACTACTTTTATTCTTACCGAGATTCGAACCAATCAGATTCCATTTAGCGGTGTCACTGCAGGTGTTACTGCCGTTTCACTGGAATTGCGCCAGCAGCTCCTCGACTTCTTGGCGCAGTGCCGCGATCTCCTCGCGCAGCGTGCCGACCTCCGCCTCCAGCCGTACCACGCGCCCGTTCGCCGGCAGCTGCCCGGCCCTCTTTTCCGGCACCGGCGCCTCTTCCTCCTCGGCAAACTCCGGTATGCCCGCGAAGACCTGGGCGTAGCGCTGCTCCTTGCGGCCCGCCTGGCGTGGCAGCCGAATGACGAAGGGAGGGGCGCACTGCTGCAGGTCCGCGAGGACTACCTCCACCGCGGCGAGATCGGCGAATTCCGCCATCCGCTCCGACCTGTTGCGCAACTCCCCGACCGTCTGGGGTCCGCGCAGCATCAGCTCGGCAAGGATCGCGCGGGCCGGCTGAGCGAGGCCGAGCTTGTCGGCGGCGGAGTGGCAGTACTTGGCAACTCGCCCGCCGGTCGTAGTCAGCCGCGCCAGCCCCCGGGAGCCCAAGGCTTCGAGCACACGCACCACTTCGGCCTCCGTGAGGCTCATGACCGGGTCGCGGTTGGATTTCTGATTACAGGCGTTCACCAGGGCATTGAGGCTCAGCGGGTAATACTCCGGCGTGGTGAGCTCCTTTTCCATTAGGCAGCCAAGTACCCTGATCTCAACATCATTCAGGTTCATCTTCATGCGCGACTCCTTCTGTTCGGCAAATTCAATCAAACAGATCAAGATTAAGATTAAGGTAACTATTCTGCACGCAAAAGAAGTCCCGTGCTTAATCTAAGAAACAACCAGGCGTAAGGCTCGCACACGGATTTGACGGATTGAACGGATAAAATCAGATTAACCCCGAAGCCTTTGGCTTAGCCCTGAAGTATTCGCCTGATCAGCCTTTATCCGTTCAATCCGTTCAATCCGTGTGCGAGGTTTTGATCTTTGTTTCAAGGAGGTTGTTTTGTTTTCCCGAATCATTCCATGATCTGAATCGTTCCGATCTTCGGCTGGGGCACCAGTGCCTTGGTCAGCGCGCTCACCCCCTCGCCCACGTACAGGGTGGCGATGAATACCACCGCGGAGAGCAGTAGCCCCACCGCCAGGTTCCCCTGCTGCAGTTGCTCGCCGACGCGGAGCTCGGGCTTCAGCTTATTCACCATCCTCCCGAAGAGCCTCAGGGTTATCGAAATCGTGAAGACGGCAACGCAGAGGGTAATGGTCAGATGCCCGAGGGTCAGGAGCGCAGTCTGCCAAACCGGATAGGAGACATCAGCCGGAGCCGACACCGAGAGACGAAACATCCCGACCGAGGCCCCCACACCCTTTCGCAGCATGAGCGCGGCGGAAACCATGATCGAGGAAACCAGTGTGCCGACGGCCACGTTCCCCTTGATGATCTCCACCTCCATGTCGAAATCGGGATTTGCCTTGATGAACACCCGGTAGATGACGTAGATGATCACCCCGGAAAGCAGGATCATCAGGCCAAGTTCAAAAAAGCTCACCAACAGACGCAGATAAAACATGAGTGCTCCGATCTCTAGTTTGTGTTGAACGGCTCTATTGTAACCGCGGCGCCTGAGTTCAGCAGGGCGGCCGAGGTGGGACCGATTGCCCCCGGTGGGAGCCAGGCGGGCCCTGCGGGTTCCATGAGTACATATCGCAAGCCTCCGTACTCCACGAAGGCGTCACCTTTGGCGGGATTGCGCAGCACGCCCATCAGGTAATGGTCCGGCACGCCGACCCCGACCAGTTTCATCTTGCTCCAGTTCAGCAGAATCGAGGCGAGTAGCGCACTCTTGGTGTCGCAGTCCCCTTTGCCCT
>DATCHY010000503.1:0-4095 GCA_036508065.1 Geomonas sp.
GGTGTTCTTGTGTGTTCTCTAACAGCACACCTGAAACCCTGGTGGAAGAGCAGTGCATGGCAGTACATCTCAAAGAATGCCGCCAATACGCTCCGGTCGTCTTTCTCATTTCTGAACCTCTTGGCTAAGTCTTTTTTATTCAGCTCGTCGCCGGACTCGGGAAATATTTCAAACCATTCTTCGAGCAGCCTTCGTACCCGCTCCACCTCAATCCGAGCAGAACGATTCAGGAAGGAAAACCATGTCTCGGATCGTCTTCCTGGACCGAGATATGTGCGATTGAATTCGTCAAATAGTAGAATTGCCATCGCATTAGAATAATAGCACCGTGTTAGGACACACAACTCATTTTCTGCCGATTTCGCACCCCCAACGCAAAATGGTCCATTTCGCGCATTTGAACGGCCATCGTTCTTCACCACGAGTTTATCGAGATTCAGTACTACGACGCGCCGCCGTTCAAGGTCTTCTTGGACGAGGTCAAAGGCCGCAATGTGTGCATCAAAGTGGAGCGGGTGATGGGTCTCGCTATTAACGCGACATCGATAGCCCAGGAACCTTTCCGCACTTTATCTGTCGTCCGCCACGGCGTCCGTCACAGAACGAGCAGTAAAAGCCGACCTCGCCATCTTCAAGGCCCCGAAGTTGAAGCTTCCCGTGCCGCGGAGGGAAATGGGGTTTAATTCAGGGAGATCACCTTGGTCACCCTGGTGAGCGTGATCACATGGGTGAACATCCCCTTGATCTTCAGGTCGCCCTTCATCAATTTCTTGACGAGCCCCCGGCCAGTCTCGTCGAAGTAGTTGGGAACGCCGAATATTATGTTGATGTAAAGAAGTTCCAGCAAGGTTTCGGAGTCGGTAACGATAGAAATATCCGGCTTGCCAACCTTTCCCCCGTGGACCACCAGCTTGCCCCGGTCGAAATCCATGGTCATGCCCAAGTCCATATCATTAATAAATATGAATACCCTCGTTTTCAGACTGTTGAAGACCTTTTCCTTCTCAGGCCTCTCAAGGCTGACCTCGAGCATCTGGGCCAGCATGCCCGCGAGCTCTATCCCCTCCGCCTCTGGAGCCAGGGTTATATCAGCCATCTTTCAACCTCCCGCTGTTTGCGGCACGCGACATCGGCCTTTTCTCAAGCGCGCGACGAGCCCCGCGAAAAACGTCTCCAGCCGAAATCAGTCATTGCCAAAGAGGCCAGACCCCTGGTGGTGCCTGCTAAGAGCTCATCCTTGCTCCAGATACTAGGTTCATGCCGGGAATCTGTCAAAAAAGAAGCTGTAAAAAATGAATTGACGCATATGTAGGCCGGATATAAGATGAGAAAGCACTTTTCCCGGACAAGGCCCGGTACCGCCTTGGTGCGATACGCAGTTCCCGAGCACAGGGGGTGGTTGTATGCCAATCTTTGAAAGCACGGAGAAGATGTACGAGATTCTGGGATATCTTTTCCAGAAGCTTGCCGACGATCCGGAGGTTGGCCCCAGAGCCAACGACGAAAACATCAACATCGTTTTCTACATCAACAACCCCGATGGCGATTTATGGCTGCTTCACGGCGATCCCAAGCCCACCGTTTGTACCGGGGCGTGCGACGCGGCGCCGGACATAGAGATGTGGATCTCCGGGGACGACTGCCACGCGTTCTGGCTGCAGAAGGCAACCCTTCCCGTATTGCTGGCCAAGCGGAAAGTCAAGGCAAAGGGGCCCATGGCGAAGGTGCTCGGGTTACTGCCCCTCCTCCAACCTGCATACGATGCTTACCCGGCTATCTGTGAGAAATACGGCCTGCCCACCGACGTATAAACCTCCTATTCCTTGTAGCTGGCTAGTTGGCTTGTCTGATTCCTTCGAAGGAAATGGAGGTGACCATGGAAAAAGCGCTGCGAGAATACGAAGAGAAGCGACAAGAGGGAGCCCGCCTTGCTGGAAAGCTGCTGCTTGCGTCGGCGGTAACCGCGCCCCGGGTGGGCGGCATAGACGAAATCAGCGTGCAGTACATCGAGGAGCAGGACGCCATAGAAGAGATGGCCATCGTTATCGACAAGATGGCCTCCGACAATCCCGCCTGGGGCTTCTTCCGATCCGATGCGATACAGGTCAGGGACTCAGACGTGGTTCTGGTCATGGCCGACCGCAGGTCCGGGCACGATCCCATGGACTCTAACTGCAATCTGTGCGGGTACAGCCTTTGCGATCAATGGAGGCAGGTGCCCAAGCTCTCCAATGAGGCAAGCGTGGCATTTCGAGGGCCTTTCTGCCTTCTGCGCTCAATGAACGTCGCTTACGCCCTGGGGGGCGCGGTGACCCTGGCAAGGCAGTTGGGAATCGACTACACGGTGAAGATGTCCGTGGGAGCCGCGGCGGTAAGGATGGGCCTGACCCCCTACAAATCGGATGTCGCACTTGGATTTCTCGCCTCGGTCACAGAGAAAAGCCCCTTCAAGGACCTGCCCAAGAATTACGAACAATATAACTCCGCAAGTCTGGAGAACCGCCTTATAGGGCGTCTTTTCCCGACGTTCCGGTCTATCTACAGCTGAGGAGGTGAGGAAATGGCGATCATCAACCAGGAGGAACTCCTGAAAGGCGGGCTGGATCGAGCGGTGGAACTGATGGCCGTCGCCGCCAACACCGCGATGATGTTTGGGAAGCAGAAGCTGAAGATCGTCAGCATGGGACCCGAGGAGTTCGAGGATCTTTCGGGATTCTGCGAAGGCATAGCCGGCCTCTCACCCCTGGCGGACAGGGACGGCAGGAGCTTCGCCGACCTGGCAAAGGAGGATGCGCGGGCCTTACTCATCGGGGCCAATCGCAAGTCAGTCTACAACTTCGACTGCGGTGCCTGCGGGTACGCCACCTGTGCCGAGCTGAACCGCACTCCGTTGGTCGAGGGGATAGTGGCCAATGGGCCCTGTTGCCATTTTGCGGTCTACGACATGCACATGGCAGCGATGGCCGCAGCTGCCGCCGCCTGGCGCATGGGGCTCCACTGCCGTGTTTTCCAGACTGTTGGAACCGCGGCTACCGCGTGCGAGTTCATCACCGACATCGACTTCAGTGTCGGCGTGGGGGTAAGCTACCAGCAAATCGATCCATTCTTCGATCGCCACAAGTACTGGACGGACGAGGAGTGGAAGGAGAAGTTCGCCCAGGATTTTCCATCCTTCGCACGCAGATTCATTGGAGCCGTGGAATAGTAATACCAGATAGCCGCAGCGGGAAGGGAGGCCCCACATGGCTGAAGGAAACCCTGCGCTGCTTTCCAACATCCTGGAAACCAGGGTCGATGAAAAGCCAGACACCGTTGGCATCATATTCGAAAACGGAGGCCTGTATCCAGATGAGCTGATCACCTACAGGGAGATGCTGTCGAACTCTATCAAACTCGCGATAGGCCTTCGCGAGCTGGGGTTTGAGAAGGGGGACAAGCTGGCCCTGGTCATGCGCAATCACCCGGAGGTGCTTTATTCCTTTATCACCTCGACTCTGACCGGCATCGTGGCGGTTCCCATAGACCCCCGCTCCAAAGGCGATAAGCTCACTTATCAGCTCACCGATTCCAACTCCAGGGGCGTGATAACTACCGCCGACCTTCTCCCCGACGTGGAGGCCGCGATCAAAGGCGCTCCAGATGTTCAGAAGGTCATCTTGAACCTGAAGCCGGACGCGGACCCCGGACTGAAGGACACTTACGTCACGGTCCAGGAGATGCTGGAGGGTCCGGAAGCTCTGGGCCTTCCAAACCGCATCGACGATCCCAACCTGCCCTTCGAGATTATCTATACCTCCGGAGTGATGGGGAATCCCAAAGGAGTACAGATAAAGTCATCCAGGACCTTGATGTATGTCGTGCTGGCGCACATGGTATGGAAGTACACGCCGGAGGACATTCCCTACACGGGCCTGTCACTCACTCACGGAAACGCCCAGGCTGTGACCATGATGCCCGCCCTGGCGGTAGGCATCCCCGCGGTTATCGGGCAGCGCTTCTCGAAGAGCCGGATCTGGGATATATGCCGCAAGTACGGTTGCACAACCTTTTCCCTGCTGGGGGGAATGATGGCCGGCATCTATAACGAGCCCCGGA